>JACNJL010000025.1 GCA_014382585.1 Limisphaerales bacterium
GGAACTTACCCGACAAGGAATTTCGCTACCTTAGGACCGTTATAGTTACGGCCGACATTCACGGGGACTTTGGTGCCCTGCGTTAACAGAACAGCCTTAATCTTTCCGCATTGGTCACGTGTCACTCCCTATACGTTGATTTAACATCTTAGCAGAGAGCTGTGTTTTTGGTAAACAGTCGCCAGACCCCCTTTACTGTGGCCACCCGAAGATGGCACCCCTTCTTCCGAAGTTACGGGGCTAGATTGCAGAGTTCCTTAGAGAGGTTTCTCTCGCGCGCCTTAGTACATTTACACCCACCTACCTGTGGCGGTTTACGGTACGGGCAACGAGCATAGCATGTGCATCAGCTTTTCTAGGCAGTTCGTCCAAGACATGCCTTCCCCCGAAGGGTAAGACGTGGAATACGATTACCACTGTCCCTTTCAAACCGCGCACTGAACACTAATTACTCGTTGGTGACGGAATATTAACCGTCTGTCCATCGACTACGCCTTACGGCCTCGCCTTAGGTCCCGACTAACCCTCTGCCGACGAACGTGGCATTCAGGAAACCTTGGGTTTACGGCGACCAGGATTCTCACCTGGTTTATCGCTACTCATGTCTGCATCCTCACTCGTCTGCGCTCCACAGTTCCTTACAGTTCTGCTTCAGCGCACAGACGACGCTCTCCTACCAAACGTGTAAACACGTTTCCGCGGCTTCGGTATCAAGTTTAATCGCCAATCATTTTCGGCGCGAAATCGCTCGATGAGTCAGCTATTACGCTATGTTTAAATGGTGGCTGCCTCTAAGCCAACATCCTCACTGTCTATGCAATTTCACATCCTTTCCACTTAACTTGATTTGGGCACCTTAGCCGGCGATCTGGGTTGTTTCCCTTTCGACCATGAATGTTATCACCCACAGTCTGACTGCCAGGGATTTGGGATCTGGGTATTCGGAGTTTGATTGGTTTTGGTACCATGGTAGTGGCCCTAAGCCATTCAGTGCTCTACCCCCCAGAGTTCTTTACCTGACGCTAGCCCTAAAGCTATTTCGGAGAGAACCAGCTATTACGGGGTTTGATTAGCCTTTCACTCCTAGCCACAGCTCATCCGAGCACTTTTCAACGTACACCGGTTCGGTCCTCCACTACATGTTACTGCAGCTTCAACCTGGCCATGGCTAGATCACCTCCGCTTCGGGTCTATCGCCCGCGACTAATGTCGCGCTTGTCACACTCGCTTTCGCTTCGCCTCCGTATCAAAAATACTTAGGCTTGCCACGAACGATAACTCGCAGACTCATTATGCAAAAGGCACGCCGTCACACATCCGAAGACATGCTCCGACACCTTGTAGGCACGTGGTTTCAGGTACTTTTCACTCCCCTTCCGGGGTCCTTTTCACCTTTCCCTCACGGTACTTGTTCACTATCGGTTGCTGGGTAGTATTTAGCCTTACGCAATGGTTTGCGCATCAATTCACACGGGGTTCCACTTATCCCGTGTTACTCGGGGATCCTCTAGGCTTCAGTCAGGTTTATTCTACGGGGCTATCACCCTCTCTGGCCGCCTGTTCCAAGGCGTTCCTTTACCATTCCTCTTACCACATTGAGGCCCACACCACCGAGAGGCAAGCCTCTCGATTTTGGGCTGTTCCGCTTTCGCTCGCCGCTACTTACGGAATCGCATTCGCTTTCTTTTCCTCCGCTTACTGAGATGTTTCACTTCAGCGGGTGTCGCTCTACCTGGACTATGAATTCATCCAGGAGTCACTGGGTTCACCAGTGGGGTTTCCCCATTCGGAGATCCCCGGGTCAAAGACTGCTTCCGTCTCACCGGGGCTTATCGCAGGTAACCGCGTCCTTCATCGCCTCCCAGCACCAAGGCATTCACCTCGTGCCCTTAGTAGCTTATCTAAATGTATCAACTTACCTTAGTATGTATATACTAATGGCGCCGAACAAAGTTGCATGGCATTTTTTCCATGCAGGGTTGTCAAAGAACGACTGCCTCTTCCAGCGGGAAGGGGCAAAATTCGTGTTTCGTTTTAGGCGGGTGGTGGGCCAGGCTGGACTCGAACCAGCGACCCCGCGCTTATCAAGCGCGTGCTCTAACCAACTGAGCTACAGGCCCTGTTTGCACAGGTCCGGCTGCGGGTTGGTGGAGCTGAGGAGATTCGAACTCCTGACATCCTGCTTGCAAAGCAGGCGCTCTACCAACTGAGCTACAGCCCCGTTTTTAGTGGGCCGAAGCCCGTTCAGTGCCGAAGCTCGGCCTGGTTGTTTCTATATCACCCGTCCTGACAAAGAGCATTTCACTCTTTGAAAACTAAATTGTGTAATGGCTTCCACCAATCATTCCCTTTGATCAAACAAGTTTGATATCCGGAAATGTTCGACCTTCCAAGGCAAGCAAGCTTGCCCCAGTACTCCCTAGAAAGGAGGTGATCCAGCCGCAGGTTCCCCTACGGCTACCTTGTTACGACTTCATCCCAATTACCAAGCTTACCTTCGACCACGTAATCGCAGGCTTCGGGTGCTCCCGGCTTTCATGATGTGACGGGCGGTGTGTACAAGGCCTGGGAACGTATTCACGGCGCCGTAGCTGATGCGCCGTTACTAGCGATTCCAACTTCATGGAGTCGAGTTGCAGACTCCAATCCGAACTGAGCCTAGTTTTGGGGATTTGCTCCATCTCGCGATTTCGCTTCCCATTGTACTAGGCATTGTAGCACGTGTGCAGCCCTGGGCGTAAGGGCCATACTGACTTGACGTCATCCCCACCTTCCTCCTCATTCAAATGAGGCAGTCTGTCCAGAGTGCTGGAGAAACGTGTTCTCCGTGGCAACAGGACACAGGGGTTGCGCTCGTTGCGGTACTTAAACCAACATCTCACGACACGAGCTGACGACAGCCATGCAGCACCTGTGATCGTCCAGCCGAACTGACGTCCCGCTTTCACGGGACTATGACGAACATGTCAAGCCCAGGTAAGGTTCTTCGCGTTGCATCGAATTAAGCCACATGCTCCACCGCTTGTGCAGGCCCCCGTCAATTTCTTTGAGTTTTAACCTTGCGGCCGTACTCCCCAGGCGGTGCACTTAATGCGTTAGCTCCGCCACGGAGCGGGTCGAACCGCCCCACAGCAAGTGCACACCGTTTACTGCTAGGACTACGAGGGTATCTAATCCTCTTCGCTCCCCTAGCCTTCGTACCTCAGCGTCAGAATGTGTCCAGAGTATCGCCTTCGCCACTGGTGTTCCTCCCGATATCTACGCATTTCACTGCTACACCGGGAATTCCATACTCCCCTCCACACCTCTAGCAAAATAGTTTTCAGCGCCATTTCCGGGTTGGGCCCGGGGATTTCACGCCAAACTTATCTCGCCGCCTACGCACGCTTTACGCCCAGTAAATCCGAACAACGCTCGGGGCCTCCGTATTACCGCGGCTGCTGGCACGGAGTTAGCCGCCCCTTCCTGTGCTGCTAATATCAGACCTGATTCAAACCAGGCTTTACTCGCAACCGACAGGGGTTTACGACCCTAAGGCCTTCATCCCCCACGCGGCGTCGCATCGTCAGACTTTCGTCCATTGCGAATGATTCTCGACTGCTGCCACCCGTAGGTGTATGGACCGTGTCTCAGTTCCATTGTGGCTGACCGTCCTCTCAGACCAGCTATCCGTCGTCGCCTTGGTAGGCTTTTACCCTACCAACTAGCTGATGGAACGCGGGCTCATCCTAGAGCGGCTTGCGCCTTTAATCCGAAGATCTTATCCGGTATTACCCTGACTTTCGTCAGGCTATCCCGGTCCCTAGGGCAGATTCCCACGTGTTACTCACCCGTTCGCTGCTAATCCCTTCTAATATTGCTATTGTCCGTTCATCGCTCAACTTGCATGTCTTATCCACGCCGCCAGCGTTCGTTCTGAGCCAGAATCAAACTCTCCGTATAAAAACGTTAGTTCGATTATCACTCGGCTAAACGCCAACTAATAATGTTGTTTTTTATTTACTCAAATACTCAATAAAGACTCCCTAACAAGAGCCTCTATCGAGGGCTTCTGCCATTACACAATTCAATTTTCAAAGAACGTTTCGGACCAAGCCGAAATGCTTCCAAAAGACAACAACACCCCGACACGACTTCCCTTGCGGGAAACGTCCCTGGGTTTTGGCTTCAGCCAAGAGGAACCGTTTCACCGGTTCGTTGTCTCCGAAAGCGGGGCGCAGTTCACAGTAAACTCACCAATCGCGCAAGTGTTTTTTTCGTTTTTTTTCGGGCCGCACGAATTTTATCCGGCGTTCCCAAGTTTGATCCCAAATACGGCAACTTCAAAAATGGCGTTTCAGGCCAAAAATCAGCCAATACGCGCTCATTCGAGGCCGCCGATGCATCCCTGCGCGACGGTGGGTTACAGTCAGAAAGTACCACAAAAACTTTATTCGCGCCAATGGTTTTTAGCCGATCGAGGGTTAAATTGACGTGATTGAGCACTCCAAGTCGGTTTGGAGCGGCTAAAATCACGCCGCATTTCAAAGTTTTTACCACCTCATCCCACGTCACGCCGGCGGCTTCGGAGCTCAAAGGAACGCGCAAACCGCCCGCGCCTTCCACCAACAACCGCTCGCACTCCCCTTCCATCCTGCGGATGGCGTTCACGATGTGCTCTCGCTTCAAACGCCCGCGTGAGGCGACAAGCGGGGTCACTGGTTTTTGGTAATGAAAGGGGTTCATTTCATCATCAGTCAATGCGCCCGGCTGCAGGCTTTGCAATAGCCGCACGTCATCGCGTGGACCGGTGCAGAGGGGCTTGATGGCGACTGCGTTTTCGCCTTGGGCGCGGAGGTGATCGAGCAACAGTGCGGTGAGGATTGTTTTGCCTGCCCCGGTATCAGTGCCGGTAATGAAGGACGTGCGTGTGGCGCGCTTCATTTCCAGTAGGTGTAAAGAATCTTGATGTCCGTGGGGCTGGCGCGGCTGAGGACGGCCACGAGCGTGCGGCTGAGCTTGCCGGCGCTTGCCTGCACGGTAACTTCGTAGGTGGCGCTTCGCACGCTGAAAAATCGTCGGGCGTTGGCAATGGCGTCGGCAGTGAATCCGGCGCGTTGGATTTGGGCGACATCGTCAAAGGGCTCGTCGTCCTCTGTGCCGTCGATGCCGTCCAGCCCGGCACGCATTTGCATAAGGAGATCCACGCGAGCCTGATCAAACCCGGGGACAAGCTGCATCACTTCGGCGGAGGCTGTGTTTAAATTGATGTAGCCGGTGGAGATGGAGGTGAACAAATCAACCATCCCAAATGGGTAGGCAATTTCCTCTTCTTCTTCCACGCCGGGTAAGATGGCGCTGGGTGCGTGCAGGGGGTTGGCGGCGATTTGTTTGGCGCGGCTGCCCCAATAAATTTCCGGGGTCATACCTTCAATTAATAATAATTCCTTGAGGTCATCGATGGGTCCATTTTTGGCGGTGTAGGGCGGGTCTTTGGCTTGGTAGGTATCGCTCTCGGCTCCGCTCACGCGGCGGCTGTCATCGGTGTCCCGCCAGTCTTTGATGGCGTCAATGAGGTAAGGGGAAAGCCCGGTGCTCACGTCCATGAGTTCGAATGTTTTTTCGAGCGGAAATTTTCCCATGGCGTCTTCAGCAGCGCGGTTGATGTTGAATTTGCGCTCTAAATCAACAATTTGAATGGAGCAGCGCACGTCGGTGCCCACCTTCTTCTCAAACTCCTGTTGGTCAGGAAAAATTTGCCCGAGCACGGTGTTTTCGGCCCACGCGCTGTTGGTTAGGTTGAGGTTTTCGAGAAACACGTTGAAGCCATTGGTTCCCGCAGGGCCACCGGCCCATTTTTGGTTGAGCGAATCATACGGCTCCTGTGCATTGGCCATTTGCTGGGCGAGGATGTATTTGGAAATCTCGATGCCGCTACGGCAAATCCATTCCACTTTCACATCGTCATTGGCTTTGCGGGCGAGTTTGACTTCCACCTGCATGTTGGTGGCGAAGGCCGTGGCCATGACGGCTAACACGATGACAAACCCAAGCACCATAACCAGCGCGACGCCACGCTCGCGCGGATGTTTTTTGGCAGGGGCGGACTGAACGGGGCTAAGACGCATTATTGTCCACCTTGGGCGGTGAGAATCCCCCCCGTTGCATCCCAGCTCCCGGTGGGCTCTGACCCGGTTGTAGTTTCACGCCGAACCCGGGTGGCAATCCGAAGGAACCTCTGCTTGGCGCGCCGTTTTGCCCGAAACGGGATGGGGGGGCGTTGGGGCGCTGGTATTGGCCGCGGCCGGAAATGCCGCGGTAGTTGCCATTGCGCGGATCTCTGCCGGAACCCTTGCCGCCTCGAGCACTCAGATTGTTTTTGCCACCCCCTTTACGTTTCGCCGTGCTTGGGGGCACATCGGGATTTTGGTTGTTCTTGGTAATGGAAATGGAGTGGATGGCAATTTCGCGTTTGATGATGTCAGTGAGCTGAATGCTCTCGCCGTCCTGACGGGTGAGGGCCATTTCCACTTTCACGCGGGAGGGGAGTGAGTTGGTCTCAGTCCATACGTCAATCCAATCCTCTGCGCTGGTACTCCAAAAAAGAATGATGAATTGATCGAGTTGCGGGGCAAGTACGCTGCGAACCACAGTGATTGGCTCCTCTCCTTCGGCGGGGCGCATAACGTGGCTTTGCTGGAGGATAAGTGCGCGCGATCCGCCGATGTCTTCCACGGAAAATGAAAGGCGCCGAAGGGTTTGGCCGCTGAATTCACGGCTGCCCAGATAATCAGGCGGCACGCGGGAAACGAAGCTAAAATAGGGGTAATCCTTGTCTCTTAAATCCATATCCAGCGCGTACATATCTTGATTTTGTTCGTAAAAAACCATGCCCCGCAGCCCCACTTCCACCGTTTTAATGGCCACCCGCTCGCGTTGTACTTGGTCGGCGGCATCAGTGCCCATTTTGGTGGCTCCAAGCACGGATAACAGCGAACGAAAAATCATAAACGTCACCATCCCCAGAATACTTACTGCCACTAACGCCTCAACGAGGGTGAAGCCGTTTGTGCGTCTTTTTTGTTGGATTGGTTTCATTGTTTGTCCGCCTGTTTATTTGGTTTGGGCTCCCCCCGATTCGGCCTCCGCCACATCGGGCCTAAACATAAGGTACTTTAAAATGATTTCCCGGTTTTCGCCAGCTATTGTTTCTTCGACGTGGATGGTGACGCGGTAAAGCCCGTTGGTTTCGTCTAGAGGTTCGATGTCGCGCCACCAGCTTGCATTAGGGTAAAGTGCGCCAGCACCTCCGCCATCATTCCCGCCAAAATCTATGTCCGTCGGGGAATCGCCCCGTTGAACGCGTAAAGTGCCATTCGCCGCTTCGGCCGGTTCGGTGAGGGTGCGGTCGGCCAATGCGCCGAGGTCGGGCCGTTGCTGCTGCATCATGCGCACGAGCTGTAGGTTTTGATTGACCAGCTCCAAGATCGCAAACACGGCGATGGCAAAAATCATTACGGCGATCAACACCTCGACCAATGTCAGTCCGGCGATGCATGGGCGGCGTGGATGGGTCATAACTCATCCTCCCCTTCGCGAATTTGCAGCCGGCCGGTCACCGGATCGAGCACCAACGTGTACACGCCTTCATCGGGCATCATGATCAACGCTTTCAAAGGCTCGGCTGTGCCGTTGGGGTAAAATCGGATGACCACCACGCCGGGCGTTTCTGAATCCAAGGCATCTTCCGGCACTTGGATTTCCAATTCAACATTTGAAGGCAGGGAGGCCTGATCGATTGCGACTGCTTCCTCGATGGTGGCCACCAGCACGCCGGAATCCGGGTCGAGCGTGTTGACGGCATTCGGCGCGGTGGCGAGACGGAGCAGGCCCGAACCGCTATCAATGGTGAGATCGATCGGGCGTGATTTCACGATGGCTTCGCTGCGCGCCCGCCGGCACAACCCTTCCACATCGCTCACCGCCTGTTCCAGCGGTTCCCTCTGATTGATCGCCCTGAAGTTGATCATCGCCAAGCCGAGCAACAACCCCATGATGGCCAACACCACCATAATTTCTACTAGCGTGAATGCCGCGTTTAGCCTCGGGTTGCTGGGGGTCCGGCTCATGTTTTTCCGATTGATGAAGTGATTTTAAACATGGCCTGCAGTACTCCCACGAGCATAAAGCCCACCACCCCGGCAATCACCACGATAAGGATGGGCTCAATCAAAGTGGTTATCACCCGCAGCGAAATGTTCAACTCATTATCGTACGTATCAGCCAGATTATCCAGCGCTGCGGGGACATCGCCGGTTTGTTCGCCAATGTGTACCAGGTCCACCATCAGCTTGGGAAACACCCCGCTGCGACCGAGGGGTTGGGCGATGGTTTTACCATCGGTCACCGCCTCGCGCGTCATCGCGATCGCTCCCTGCAACACCACATTTTGCACCACATTTTCGGTGATCTTCAATGCGGTTAGCACCGGCACCCCATTCTGCATCAACGCGCCCAGCGTGCGGGCAAATTGCCCAAAATAAGTGGGGCGCGCGATTCGACTCACCAACGGCGCTGTGAGCAACCACCCGTGCAAGCGCCGTTTACCGTTGGTCGTGGCAAAGTAGCGTTTGATCAAAGCTGAAAACACGACTCCAAAAATAATAATCATCCACCAGTATGCAGAGAAGAAATCGCTCATGCCCTGAAGAATCCGTGTGGACGTGGGCAGGTTGACATTCATCCCGTCAAAAATTGCCATGAACTTGGGCAGAATATAGCTCATGAAAATAAAAATCAGCACCACCCCCAAGCCCATAACGAATAAAGGGTACACCAGCGCGGTGGTCACCTTGGAACGTACCTCGGCAAATCGCTCATAGTGATCAGCCAAACGCGTGAGGACTTCCACCATTGAACCGCTGGTTTCACCGGCCTTCACCATGTTCAGGTACATATCCGGAAACGAGTTCGGATGAAGCGCCATAGCGTTTGAAAGCGTTTTACCCTCGCGCACATCACTGAGCAGCGCGTTGCAAATTTTGGGTGGGATGCCTTTGCTTTCCAAATTGGTCATGCTATTGAGCGCACCCGTCAACGGCATCCCGGCCTTGAGAAGGTTGGCAAGTTGCCGGGTAAAGTTTGCGAGGTCCTGCAGGCTGGGCTTGGCCGGGCCGCGCTGAAAGGGTCTTCGCGGAGCGGCATCCAACCTTGATGATCCGTGTACGTTCGCCGAGGCTTCCCCTTGGGGTGATTCCACTGAGACTGGGAAAAGCCCCAACGCGCTGATTTGCGACAACGCCGCCGAGCGATCCGCCGCCTCTAAAGTGCCGGACACCATTTCGCCCCCGTCATTCCGTGCTTTATAGTTGAAATTCGCCATTAATGCGTCGCCCTGTTCACACTTTGGTTCTCACTCAATTTCACTGGGTTCAGGCTTCCGCGTCGGTATCCACGCGCATCCACCTCCACTTCAGCATAGCCAACCCGCCGTAAAGACGCCTGAATCTCCGCGAACGTTTCATCCTGTAACTGCTCCATTTCTTCCGCACCCATTTCTATGCGTGCGCACGGCCCTGATTCATCCGGCCCTTCAAATTCGTGATGGCGCACCCGCACTTCGGCAAATCCTAAATCACGCAATACATATTCCGCCTGTTCGATCATCGCCACTTTCTCGCGGGTCACCGGTTCGCCGTACGGGATGCGTGAACTCAAACAGGGCATCGCCGGCTTCTCCGCTGTGGGCAACCCCAATGCGCGCGACGCCGAACGGATGGCGTCCTTGGATAGCCCTGCTTCTTTGAGTGGCGCGCGCACGTCGAACTCTTCCGCCGCCACTGCACCGGGCCGCCAATCGCCAACGTCGCTTGTGTTTTCTCCGTAAACAATCACCTCGAACCCGCGCGCGCGCGCCAGTGGTTTGAGATGAGAAAATAATTCGTGTTTGCAAAAATAACAGCGATTGACTGGGTTGCCTGAATAATCCGCATTAGCAAATTCCTCCGTGTTCAGAATTTCCAAGGGGAACCCAAACTCCTCTGCAATCGATTGCGCCTCGGCCAATTCGCGCCGCGGCAAGCTGGGCGAATCGGCAATCGCCGCCAGCATACGGTCGCCCAGTTCCTCATACGCCACCTTTGCCAACAGCACCGAATCCACCCCGCCCGAGTACGCCACCACACACGAGCCGTACCCGCGCAATACCGCGCGTAATGAATCAAGCTGGTCCATCGTCGAAAGCAAGAATGCCACTCCCCCACAGCCCTGTCGAGCGCTCCCCTTGGGTTGAAAATAAATTAAATGACGGTTTTGTCGAGCCGAAGTTGTCAATTCAACGGCATCCCACAAATGCGCAGCAACGTTTCGTGCACCACGAGATCGTGCTCATGATTCCACGCCAATGGATCTCCGCCGCGGATCACCCGCGCCAAATCGACAAACTCTGCCTCATAACTGCGCCCGCCCTTAAGCTGCACGGTTTGAGTGCCCTTCTGATACTTGCCCCGCTCGCGGTCAAGGGTTAGCACAAATTTGCCGGACTCCAATGGCCGGATTTCCATTCCGCCCCGCGTGCCGGCGATGTTGAACCGCCGCCGAGGCCCGCCGAACGGATCATTATGATTGCACCGGAGACACGCCGTGCCTTTTGAAAACTCCAACACTGCCAGTTGGTTATCCGCAAACGTGTCTCCCCTGCCCTTGCCTTCGCGCGTGCGGCGATTGATGCCGTGAACTTTTTGCGGCTTACCCATGATGAAAAGTGCCGAGTCCAAAATATGGCAGGCCAATTCAAAAAACCCGCCGCCGGTATATTCCGCCAGCTCCTGACGCATGCCCGGGCCAGCGAATTTACCCATCATCGCGTCAATCTCCATCACCTCGCCAAACCACCCTTCCCGCACCGCGCGAAACATAAATTGGAACGCCGGATTATAGCGCAGCATATAGCCCATCTGAATCGTTAGTTTTTGCTCCCGGGCATCCGCCACCAGTTTGCGGAAAGCCGACAGTGAAGGCCCCGCCGGCTTGTCCAAATGAATATGCCTTCCCGAGGCAACCACTCGCGCCGCCGTGGGCACTAGGTCGCGAATGCGTGTCTCGATCGCCACCGCCTGTAAATCTTGGGTGTTCAGCAGGGCCTCTTCGCTGATGAATTTGACGCCACTCACGTTTTTGCGCCGCGCCGCATCCGGCTCCACCACGCCCACTAATTGGTACACTTCCGGCAGAGCACGAATGGCCGCCAGCTTCCCGCGCGAATGAGCATGCACCAAACCGATTTGGCCGATCTTGATTTTGGGTGGAGGCGCTCCAAAGGAAACAAAGGGCATTGCCGTCACCGCTCCCGCGCATCCTAAAAATTTCCGCCGTTTCAATCCCATAAGAGTTCGCTTGTTCTACATGAAAGACCCAAACGGCTAAACAACCGTTGCTGCCATTTTACGGCCCGTCGTGGAATTTTCCAACTCGCGAATGCAATCGCTTTTTAACACTGCAAAATACAATTCACGTGGGGAGCATTGTTGCAGGACCCAAACAACATCAGTTTGAGCTGAAGTACGACATGAAAGGGGCTAGGCCAAAGCCGAGGTACGGTGTGCGGATTATCTGCCGCCCGGAGGGGGAGGTCCTCCTGCTCCCGGCGGGGGCGGGGGTCCACCGCCGCCACCGCCACCGCGCTGTTTTCGGCCCGCTTCCCGTGCTTTTTCATAGGCTTCAAACTGTTCTTCGGTGAGCACTTCCTTGTAAAGCGCAGTGTATTTTACACGCAATGCTCCAAATTTCTCACGCATTCCTTCACCCGGGTTGCTGATGAGTACCATGCTTTCCTTAACTTGATCTTCAATGAGGGTGTCCACTTTGGCTTGTTGATCCTCGTCCAGATTCAGCGTTTGAAACGATGCGGCCAGCCTGGTCTTCAGGCTCTCGGCGGTCATACCACCACCACGGGGACCTCCGCCACCGCCGCCGCCAGACCCACCACGGGGGCCGCCACTCGACCCGCCTCCAGACCGGCCACCGGGGGCGCCGCCTTCGATTGTTTCCCCTTCTTGTAGTTCTGGGAATTCCTCTAATTCAGTTCCTGTTTGTTTTGCCAAAGCGAGTTTGGAAATGTCCTTCGCCTTAAACCGAGACACCGCGCTGCTCTTGACATCCTGAATGCTGTAGTCCCCTTTTGACCCAATGAATACGACGCGCAACTCAAAATGCTGCAGCACGCCGTTCCATCGGTACACTTGGGTTAGCGTTTCATCCGTGAATTGTATGCGCGCGGTTTTCCCAACGGCCTTCATGTAATCCGCCGGCATACTATAATCATCCGACTCCATTAATTTACCGGCCGCATCCGCTGCCGCGTCACGTTTATTCCGCGCGCCAGATTGAATTAAGGCCATCACGATCATCACCGTAAGGACCACGCCCATGACCACCAACCGGGTTGATCCGCTTCCTGCGATGGGTGGACTCGGTTCCGTTGAATCGTTCGAATCGCTCAAATCGTTTGGGGCTTGCTCGTCGTGTTCCATAATTATTTTTAGTTACAGTTTCCAACCGGCCCGATAACGATGCCGGATAAACCGATCCGCCTCCGGAGCGTTGGAAGCCTTCATCTTTTCCCAGTCCCACACCAGCTTTTTATTACCGATTCGATGGGAGACGATCCCCAGTAGCGCGCATTCGGTCAACGGGCCGGAGTAGCGGAAATCGCAGGTGGTGCGCCCGCCCTCTTTGCAGGCTTTGATCCATTCGGCGTGATGCCCGATGGAGTTCGGGATGGTCTGCGCGGGCGCTTTGAAATTCTTGAATTTATCTTCCGGCAATAGTTGATGACCGCCGTAGTTTGAAAACAACATCCCGTGTTCGCCGACGAAAAGCACGCCGCTACTCCATTTCTTTTGCTGCGCGGCGGTGAGCACTGCCGGTTTTTCGCCGCCCTGATACCAAGTGAGATGTACCGGCGGTTTTTTACCGCGCGCGGGGTAGGTGTATTCCACTTTCAATTTCTGCGTCACCCGTTCCGGACGCGCCTTGCCGCCGTGGGCGTGGATGGTGAGCGGATGCGTGAGATCCAGCGCCCAATGGGCGAGATCCGAATAATGGCACCAGAAATCCGCCAGCGTGCCGCCGCCGAAATCCCAGAAATGCCGCCAATGGAAGGGGGCGTATTCCTTGCGGAACGGCCGGTACGGCAGCGGACCGAGCCATAAATCATAATCAAACCCCTTCGGCAATGGCGCGTCCTTCGGCGAAAGGCCGATATTCCCATAAGTGGCCCCGGCCCACACGTGCACTTCCTTCACCGCGCCTATCGCGCCGCTTTGTACGAGCTCCACTACTCGTCGGTAATTATTGCCGGCATGAATTTGCGTGCCCATTTGTGTGACGCGTTTGCCCGCCACTGCCGCCCCGGTCATCGCCCGCACTTCGGACACCGTATGCGCCAGCGGTTTCTCGCAATACAAATGTCGTCCGCTCTTCAACGCGCTGACGCCCACGATCGCGTGGGTGTGATCCGGCGTGCTACACACCACCGCATCCAAATCCTTGCGCTCGAGCATCCGCCGAAAATCCGCGTAGCCCTTGGCTTTGGGAAACTGTTTCTGCGCCCCCGCTAATGACGGCGCGGCAACATCGCATAACGCCACAATCTGCTCGTCTTTCACGCCACGGAGATTGCTCGCCCCTCGACCTGCCACGCCGACGACGCCGATGTTTAATTTGTTATTCGCGCCCAACACGCGCCCGACAAACGGAAACGCTAAGGCCGTAGATGTAGTGGTTAAGAATTGGCGACGTTTCATGTTCTTCAATTTATTTCTCTGATGTACAGATTTCTAAACCACAGCGGGCTGCCGTGGGCCTGGAGTTCGATCGGGCCTTGCCGAAGAGGCGGCTGAGTGCGGTCCCAATAGTTTTCAAGGATGGTGTTCTTGACGACAAGTTTGCCGTTGAGAAAAACGTGTGCGCGTTCGTCGACCATGACGATGCGGAAGCGATTCCAGTCACCGGCGATGTGATCGGCGTTGGTGATGGGATCTTTGGCGTTACCTTCGCCCTGATTGTTGAAAAGGCCGCCGCTGCCTTTGGCGGCGCGGGGATTGTCGTCGCCGCGGGGATCCCACATTTGCACTTGAGGGATGCCACGCAGGTAAATGCCGCTGTCACCTTTTTCGGTAATTTTCCAATCCACCAGCATTTCGAAATCGCGATAGTCACGGGTGGTTTGCAGGCTGCGGCCTTTGCCATCAAAAATGAGGGTGCCGTTTTCGGCTTTCCAATGGGCGGTCATATTGTCATCGGCTTCGACCTGTACTTTGCGAAGTTGGTCGGGGGTGAGGGCGGCTCGTTTGATGGGGTTGTTATTGGGTCGCGCGGCGAGGCCCTGCCAACCGGTCAGCGAGGTGCCGCTGAATAACGACCGGAACCCTTTGGGGGGCACGTTAGTGAGATCGACTTGGGCGAGTTCCTTGATGCGAATGTTTTTGAAAAACACTTCGTCGTTGTGGCCGAGAAAACCAATGTGGCCGCTGGCCCGGAAAAGTCCAGGATGTTTCACAAGCTTGGCGGGATTGGTAATTGAGTTGATATCCACATTGAGGATTTGCGTACCATTGAGGCGCACCGTGATGCGACGGCCTTGGGCGATGACTTCCTGAGAGTTCCATTCGCCGGCGGGCTTGAGCGCGCCTTTTTTGGCGGCGGTTATATTATAGAGTGAGCCATGGTATTGTTCGGGTTTAAGTTTGCCTTTGTAAGCGGCGTCGAGGATTTGCAGTTCCATGCCTTCGTAGGCGAGGCTGCCCGCTTGGTTGGGGGCGCGGATGGCGAGGCCGTTGTTCGCGCCCTCGGTGAGCTTGAAATCGAAACGCAGCACGAAGTCGCTGTAAATTTCCTCCGACAACAAATTGCCGCCGCCGCCTTTGGCGCAAAAGATAACCGCGTTGGTGGTGCCGTTTTCCACGAGATTAGTAACGCCATAGCCCTCGCCCTTGGGAGCCACCTGTTCCCAGCCCTTGAGGGATTGACCATCGAAGAGAACAGTGAATTCCTCCTCCGCATATTGGTGCGTGAATTGGCAGCCGATCGCAGACAACAAGAGCAGCATTGGGAAGGTTCGGAAAAGCATACGAAATGTAAACCTGTGCATGGGGTTTTTTAGCCCACCCTGCCCTACAGTCAAAGCAGAAATGTACGTTGAATGGATTTAGATTGCACCCCACTGGTTTTTCGTCACCATTGCCGGAATGAAACGATACATCGCAATGTGCAGTGCGCTGCTGCTCTCTGCCAGCTTTGCTTGGGCCGATCTTTCTGAAGCACAAGCTAAACAAATTACCCAGACGGTGGGCCGCCTGATTTCCCAAATCCATTACCGCCAATCCGGCCTCAACGACGAAATCGCTGGCCATCACCTGGATCGCTATCTCAACCTACTGGACTTCAGCCACATGATTTTTCTGCAATCCGATGTGGACGCCCTCACCAAAAAATATGCCACCAGTCTGGATGATAAAGTGAAAATGGGCAGCCTCGGACCATTCAATGACATTTACGCCCTCTTCCTCAAACGCCTCGCCGAACGTCAGCAATGGGTGGATGAAATCCTGAAAGGCGAATTTGATTTCACCAAAAAAGAACGCTTCCTCACCGTCCGCACCAAGGAACCCTGGCCTAAAGACAACGCCGCCGCGCGCAAACTTTGGCATTCGCGAATCAAACTTGAGGTGCTTAACGACATCCTTGCCCTCGACAAAACTGATACCGCAAAGCTCGACCCCAAAAAACTCGCCGCCAGCCGCGAAAAAATCGGCCGTCGCTACGATCGCCTGTTAAAACGAATGAAGAAGAATGAGTTAGACGATAAACTCGAAACCTATCTCAGTGCCCTCACCCGCGCCTTTGATCCGCACTCGGATTATATGAGCCCCATCGAGGCGGCAAACTTCGATATCAACAGCATCGATATGCAGCTCACCGGCATAGGCGCCGTGCTAACCACTGACGAAGGCTACACCAAAATCGTCCGCATCATGCCCGGCGGCCCCGCTGGCCGGAGCGGCCTCATCCACGCGAATGACAAAATCATCGCCGTGAAAAACCCCGGCGACAAGGAAGCCACCGATTTGTTGGACATGGGCATCAACGATGTCGTGCAATTAATCCGCGGCAAAAAAGATACCCTTGTGGAACTCACCATCATCCCCGCCGGCAAGAGTGAATCCAAGATTATCAAAATCACCCGTGACGTCGTAAAGCTAGAGGATTCCCTCGCTAAAGCATACATCATCGAGCGCAAGGTGAACGGTAAAACTGAAAAACTCGGGATTATCAATTTGCCCGGCTTTTACAGTAAATGCTCCGATCATTGCCGCACGCTCATTGAGCGGCTCAAAAAAGAAAAAGTTGATGGCATCGTCCTCGACCTCCGCATGAATGGCGGCGGCATCCTTCAGGAATCCATCAATCTCGCCGGCCTCTTCATTGATGTGGGCCCAGTGGTGCAGGTTAAAAATTTCCGCGGTGAAAACAAAGTGCTCGGCGACACCCAACGTGGCGTGGTCTACGACGGACCGCTCGTGGTCGCCGTCAGCCCGATGAGTGCTTCCGCCTCCGAGATCGTTGCCGCCGCCTTGCAAGACCACGGGCGCGCGGTAATCGTCGGCTCCGAAACCACCCACGGCAAAGGCACTGTCCAGCAACTCCTGCCGCTAAACCGGCGCATCCTCTCCAATCTCGGCGATGATTCCGGGCGCCTCAAGTTTACCATCTCAAAATTCTACCGTATCAACGGCAGCACCACCCAACGCCTCGGCGTACTTTCAGATGTGGAATTACCCTCCGTTTATGATCACCTCGGTATGGGGGAAGGCGAACTTCCCCGCGCATTAGGAGCCGATAAAATTAAACAGGTAACCTACAAAAAACTTAATCGAGTGGACCCCTTCCTCACCAGCCTGCGCAAAAGCTCCGCCAAGCGCATAATGGGAAATCCCGATTTCAAATACATCAACGAAGACATCTATCGCGCCAAGAAACGACTAAACGATAAAAGCGTTTCCCTCAACGAAGCCGAGCGCCGCAAAGAACGCGCCGACAACAAAACCCGCATCGCCGACCGAAACAAAGAACGCGCCAGCCGAAAACAACCGGCCGAAAAATATTTTGAAATCGATGTGAAAGGCGTCGAGGCTAACAAGCCACTTAAGAAACTTGCAGCCCCCAAGCCTAAAGTTGAGAAAGCCGATTCGCCCCCCATTCTTCAAGACGATTCCAACACTTTTTCGATCGACGCCACCCTGCGTGAAACGCTCGACATCCTTAGCGATTACGTGCGCCTACGCAACGTGCTCCCCAATGTCAGCCGACGCGAATAACCCCACAGGGTAACAACCAAATCCCGCCCGCAGGTAACTCACCCATTCGCATGCCGTCTAACAGAACGGTATGCATGAATCGCACCCCGGTAAATTGATCACCGCAAACATCCGGCGGGTTGGCATCCTACTCGCCCTATGCTTCAGCGCGCACAGCGCCACCGCCCAACGCACTCCCTCACCCCGCACCAAAGTCGGTCCGCGCGGCTGGATCAAACCCACCAATCAAGGCAAAGGCCATCCCATCCGCTACCAACTCCCCGTGCGTCCGCTCAACTACCGCATCAACCCGGACCCCAACGACCCCAGCCAGCGCGCCTTTTCCGCCACCACCCCGCTAGCCGCCACTTGGATCCGTGCCGGCACGGATGTCAACCGAACCTTCGGCGACTATTACGTGGATCCATTCGTATGGTTCAACAACAACCAACGCCCCGCAAACGCAGTGTGGGATCCCGCCCTCGGACGCTGGATCGACCCCACCGGCAATTGGGTCTGGCGCGATCCCGCCGACCCTGCCAACTGGATTTCCACCCGCACCATCCGCGTCATCATCCGCCAACCCTTCGCCGCCCCACGATAAGATTGAGCAACGGAAACTCTCGCCAAACCCCGCCTGCGCGTGTACATCCCGCGCATGACTTGGCTTTGCATAGCACTCGGGGGCGCACTCGGCAGCCTCGGCCGTCACGGATTGGCGGTCGGCCTCGCGCGATTTGAATCGTTTCCCTTCGGCACTCTCGCCGCCAACCTCCTCGGCTCGCTCGCCATTGGCATCGCCGCCGGCTTCTGGGAAATTGACCAACGCAAATCCCCCACCGCACTTTTCATCATCACCGGATTCTGCGGCGGCTTCACCACCTTCTCCACCTTCAGCCTGCAAACCCTCCAACTCATCCAACAAAACGACTGGCCCAAAGCCGGCCTCAATATCGCAGCCTCCGTGACCATCTGCCTCCTCTGCACCTGGGTCGGTTGGATGCTCGGGCAATCATTGCGGAAAACGGCGACTTAATTGTTGAACCGCCAAGGCTCAACCCAATTTCCTTGCCCGCCCCCAGACCCATCGCTACATTGCCCCTTACGCCAGTGTAGCTCAGTTGGTAGAGCAGCTCATTCGTAATGAGCAGGTCAACGGTTCGACTCCGTTCACTGGCTCCATTCGCTTTGCCATGAAAAAACTTTTACTTCTGGCCGCACTCCCCTTCACCCTGATTGCCGCCGACGATGCCCCCGAGCCGCCCAAGTCATCCGACCCGCGCATCGTCATCGAACTCATCGCCGAAGCGCCCGACATCGTCACCCCCACCGGCCTCGGGGTGGACCCTCAAGGGCGCGTGATCGTCATCGAAAGCCACACCCATTTCCGCCCCAAAAATTACCAAGGCCCCGAACGCGACCGCGTGTTGATGTTCACCCCGTTGGCCAAGGGCAAAGCCAAGCGCAGCATTTTTTTTGAAGGTCTCCAAATGGGCATGGACGTTTGCATCGGCAAAAACGGATGGGTGTACCTCGCCGAACGCAGCCGCATCCTCCGCGTGCGGGATACGAACAACGACGGCAAAGCCGACAAATTTGAAGACGTCATCACCTTAAAAACCACCGGCACCTATCCCCACAACGGCCTCAGCGGATTGAGCTTCGACCCCAAAGGAAACCTCATCTTCGGCCTCGGCGAAAACCTCGGCCACGCATACACGATGCTCGGCAGCGACGGCACAAAAATCAAAGGAGCCGCCGGCATTGGCGGCGGCGTATTCCGCTGTACCGCCGATGGCAAAAAACTCGAGCAAATCGCACGCGGTTTTTGGAACCCCTTCGGCACGTGCGTCGATAAATGGGGCCGCATCTTCGCCGTGGACAACGACCCCGGCAACCGCCCGCCCTGCCGCCTGCTGCACGTCGTGCAAAATGGCGACTACGGTTACCGCTATAAATTCGGCCGCACCGGCATCCATCCCTTTCTCGCGTGGGACGGCGAACTCATCGGCACGCTCCCCATGATCCACGGCACCGGCGAAGCCCCGTGCGAAGTCATCCATTTCAATTCCCCCACCTTCCCGCAGGAATACCGCGGCAAACTCCTCGTCACCTCCTGGGGCGATCACCGCATTGAAAGCTACACCCTCAAACGCAAAGGCACCTCCGTCAGCGCCACAATGACCCCCCTCATCCAGGGCGGCGACAGCTTCCGCCCCGTCGGCCTCGCCATGGCCCCCGACGGCAGCCTCTACCTCAGCGACTGGGGCAGCAGCTCCTACAACCTAAACCAAAAAGGCCGCCTCTGGCGCATCCGGCCAGTGAAGGATTTTAAGGCAGAGCCGCTTGTGAATCTTGATTGGCCGAAAAAAGACCAACAATCATTGGCGAATATCGCCCAGAAGAAATTCCCATTAGATAATCCGGAAGATTATTTCCAAGCAATAAAACAGGCAGCAAATAACACTGATCCATTTTTGCGCCACGCTTGGCTTGAGTGCCTGAACAACAACTTGGGAGCACACGATCTCGTCGGGAAGCCCGCATTGAAATTTGATGGCTCGCAGAACGAAAAGGCTGTGTTGCTGCACGCACTCTTGAGACATCCGATCTTGACCAAACTCTTTGGGCAATCCGCCCCTCACCCGAGATCCCCCACTAAAATTCAGTTTGAATTCCTTCGCTGGGCAGCGGACACCAAGCAAGCCCATCTCCGACCGGAAATCGAAGCCAACCTTAGAGTCGGCCCGGCCGACTACAACCTGTTCCGCGCTTACCTTGCCTGCCTTGATGAATTGGATGGGCGCGCCAATCCCGATCGCTTCAATGAAAAGTTTGCGCTGCCGCTTTTGGAAAAAGCGGACACGCCCGATACCTTGCGCGGGCACGTGTTGCGGTATTTTCCGGATAATCACAAAGCGATCAATTCCAAGAAACTCATCGCGTGGATGGGTTCCAAAAACGAAGCGCTTCGGCGCGAGGCCATTTGGAAAATGCGCAGCCATCTCGATGAATCCACCCACGCCGCCCTGCGCCAACTGGCGCTCGATGACAAGCAACCGTTGAATTTGCGACTCGCGGCCACGGCGGTGTTTGGCGTCAGCGAATCGCCCGATACCGGAACGTTACTGGAAATCGCCAAAACCAAAAATGCGCAACTCCGCGCCGAGGCCCTACGCAGTTTGGTGGGCGCAGACTTTGAAGTGGACGGCCAAAAACAATTGACCGCCTTGAACACCCCCGCCGCCAAACGCGCGATCGGCAAGCCGTTCATCAAAAGTCCGCCGGACACACAAGACACCACCGCGTGGCTCAAACGGATTGACGCACTCGACGGCAAACCCAACGCGATGACCGGCAAACGCATTTTCTTCAACCGCAAAATCGCCACTTGCGGCAACTGCCATCAAGTCAACGAACGCGGCACGCGCGTCGGACCAGACCTCACCCACATCGGCCGCGGCACATCGCGCGCGCGCATTTTGGAATCCATCCTCCAACCCAACAAAGAAGTATCGCCCTATCAGCGCGCATGGATCATCACGATGGAAAGCGGCGCCGTGCACACCGGCATCGCAATGCGGCGCGGTGGCAACTCCGAAGTCTACCTCGGCATCAACGGCAAAGAAATCTACCTCGACAAACGCCAAATCAAATCCAAAATCGAAGGCCACCATTCCCTAATGCCCGAAGGGCTCGCGCTCACGATGACGCTAAGCGAACTGCGCGATTTGCTGGAGTTTCTACTGACTGAATAGAGACACGCTGCGCGTCCCCACCGAGCTTGCCCTCTCTGTCCCCGGACGATTACACTCGGCAGATGACACGGCTGTTGTTGTTTCTCTCCCTCGCGCTTTCCCTTCCTCTTTCTGCCGCACCGTTTTGGATCTGGCCGGAAAAGGAAACGAAGGGCACCATCAAGTTCAACCGTTCATTTGAAGTGCCTCGAAATGTCCAGTCCGCCCAACTCCGCGCGGCGGGTGATTTCGCCTCAATTCGAATTATTATCAACGACAAATGGTTCATCGAATCTCCCGCGTTTGGCAAGCTGATCGACCTCGATGTTTCCACAAAACTGAAGGCCGGAAAAAACACAATCCGCATTGAATCCACCGGTGCCGACGGCCCGTCCGCAGTGGGAATAGAATTAACATTGACCGACGCTAAAAACAAATCGCTAACGGTTGCCTCTGATCTTAACTGGATCTGTTCCGCCGGTAAACTGAAACGAACGGGAAACCTTTCACTCGAAAAATGGTGGACCGCCCCGGGCATTCGCATCACCGAAAGAGATGACTACAACCAATGGGAAGAAGCCAAAACCGCCAAGGCCGGAGCGGATCCCAAAAGTTTTTTTACGCAACCGGGGTTTGAAGTTGAACTGCTTAAAAATTCTGAAAAAGGCGAAGGCTCGTGGATTAGTTGCGCGTTTGATCCGGAAGGCCGCTTGAGCATTGGACGCGAGGACGCGGGCATTTGGCGATTCACCTTTTCCAAAAAAGGCGGGGTCATTTCCAAATCGGAAATGATCAATCGCACGCTCAAGGAAAACCGCGGATTGCTCTACGCGCACGGTGCGTTGTACGTAAACGCGAATGTTTCCAAGGGCATTTACCGACTGCGCGACACGAATGACAACGGCAAGTTCGACGAAGAAAAACTGCTGCGCGCCACGCCGGGCGGCGTGGGGCACGGCCGCAACGCACTGGCGATTGGGCCGGAAGGTTTGATTTACGCGATCATGGGGGACTCCGTGGAGTTGCCGAACGATGGCGGAGATTACACATCGCCGCGCCGTCGTAATCAGAAAGTGTTTCGCCCGAACGAAGGCCACGTGCTGAGGTTTAATAAAGACGGGCGATTGCCGGAAGTGTTCTGTGCCGGGTTGCGTAATCCATACGGCATCCATTTTAATGCGGACGGCGAGGCGTTCACCTTCGACGCCGATGCGGAGTTTGATATGGGCGCGCCGTGGTATCGCCCCACGCAAGTGAAGCATCTCACGCGCGGCGCGGATTTCGGCTGGCGGGCGGTGACCGGCAGTTGGCCGCCGTATTTCCCTGACTACCCCGATAACGCGCAGCCGGTGCTCGACATCGGCAAGTCCTCCCCCACCGGTGTCAAATTCGGCACGCGCAGCCATTTCCCCGCTGATTACAAAAAGGCGTTCTTCATTCTGGATTGGACATACGGGCGCATCCTCGCCGTGCATCTCGCGCCCAATGGCTCCAGCTACCGCGGGCGGGCGGAAGTATTTCTGCGCGGACGCCCACTGAATGTCACCGATCTCGACTTCGGCCCGGACGGCGCGATGTACTTCGTCACTGGCGGCCGCGGCACGCAAAGTGCGCTCTACCGCGTGCGCTACAGCGGCCCCCAAACGCAACCGCCGGCGCAGTCAGAGCAACAGGTCAGCCGCAATTTGGAATCCCATTTATTACGCACAAAACGCCGGGAGGCAACTGACCTTTCCGTGAATGTTCCGAAGGGCATTTACCATCAAGATCCGCTCATCCGCTACACCGCCCGCATCGTTTTGGAACACAAAAAACAAATCGGCTTCTTTGCACGCGATCGTGATTCGTTCATCGCGCTGGCCACTGCGCAGTCAGCTGGTGGTCATTCGCCCTATCTTTTAGATAAACTACAATCTTCCTCGCTCATCTCATTTTCCGAACCGCAATTGCTCGAGATGATTTATTTGTTTTCCGCCCAAGCCAAAACCCTGAAGGACGCCGCACCTCTGCGAAAATTTTTCCCAAACAAATCGGAAGCAATTAACCGTCAACTCGCCCTCCTGCTTATCCGACTCGGCGATGGCCGCGCCACAGGCATTGCGATGAAATTGTTGCGCGAAGCGAACACTTCGCGGAACAAACTGCTTTATCTTTTTGCTTTGCGAAATGCAAAGCTCGGCTGGACGCGTGAATTGCGCCGGGAATTTTTCCTACAACTTTCTGCTGCACGCCAATCCCGTGGCGGACGCGGGTTACCAGGATTTATCAACAGAATTCACAAGGACGCCGTGAGCCATTTGCCTGATGAGGAAAAGAAAGCGCTGGCAAAAGAAATCGCACTTAAACCCCAGCTGCCGCCTTTGCCCGATTTGAGTGAGCGCAAACTGGTGAAGGCGTGGACGATGAAGGATTTTGAAGGGGAACTGAAACTACCCACAACGATTACGAACGGTCCAAAACTGTTTGACCAAGCCCTCTGCAGCCGGTGCCATCGCATGGGAAGTCAAGGCTTTGCCTTGGGGCCGGACCTCAAGCAAGTGGGCAGCCGCTTTGGCGCGCGGGATATTCTTGAGGCGATTCTAGATCCCTCGAAGGCAGTGGCGGAAAATTATCAAACCCACGTGCTCACACTCATCGATGGCAAGGTACTGGCCGGAATGATTGTGCCGCAGTTGGATTACCGAGCGCGGTCTTTACTGCTTGCCCCCAACCCTCTCGATGCCAACAAAACCATTGAAATCGCGAAGGGCAAACTCAAGTCACATGAACGCTCCGCCGTAAGCCTGATGCCGCCGGGTTTGGTGAATACACTCACGCGCGAGGAAGTATTGGCACTGGTGGCCTGGCTGCGAAACGGGGGGCGTTAATTCTTAGTTTCGGGCGACTTGTCCGCCTTCATTTCTCTTAACATTTCATCGGCCAATTTCCGGGCAGCAGTTAATTCTTCAGCGGACAGTTTTTCCTCGAGAAGCGCCATGTTGTTTCGTGGAGCATCATCGCCGCGCTCAACCCCAATGAGCCACCATGCATACGCGCGCACGTCATCCTCGGGCACCCCTTCGCCGGTGTCGTACATCAGCCCCAAATAATTAGGCACATCAATATGCCCCGCCCAAGCCGCCTTGAGGTACCATTTTACGGCGGTCACATTGTCTTCAGGCACCATTTCCCCACTATCATAAATACACCCGAGGTTGAACTGTGAATACATGTCCCCATTCTTGGCCCCCAAATGGTAGAGCCTTAAAGCCTCAACGTTGTTTTCCGGGACGCCTTCCCCATTATCATACATCAACCCAAGGCTTCCTTGTGCGCCGGCATTCCCTTGCGCCGCAGACTTTCGAAACCACTGAATGGCTTTGGCATAATCCCGCGGCAACCCTTCCCCATTGTAATACATGTAACCAAGATTAAATTGCGCCTCGGCTTCGCCCTGATTGCCAGCCACGCGATACCATCGCACGGCCTCGTTAATATTCTTTCCAACCCCTTTCCCTAAAACATATTTGTGTGCTAAACTGGTTTGAGATTTCGCATCACCGTTAGCAGCCAAGGCGCTGAGTCTTAAAAATTCTTTTTCATGATCGGACAACTCTGATTGTTTCTTGGCCGTAGGAGCCGGTTCTGAATCAGATAAATTCACCTGATTCCCGCAAGAGGAAAATACGAGACAAACACCTAAAAAAATTCGCCTGAAATTAACCTTCATCATCATAATAAAAAACCTGTGGGCGGCCGAAACCACCCACAGGCTGAAAATATGCGTCCAAATTTACTAACGGGCTGTGCCGCCTTGAGCCTGCATTCCCTGCACCTGCGTCCCAACGCCTGATCCACCGGAGCTACCGCCTGATCCACCGGAGCTACCGCCCGATCC
>JACNJL010000026.1:0-146745 GCA_014382585.1 Limisphaerales bacterium
ACTCCGGCGGCAACTCCGGCGGCAACTCCGGCGGCAACTCCGGCGGCAACTCCGGCGGCAACTCCGGCGGCAACTCCGGCGGCAACTCCGGCGGCAACTCCGGCGGCAACTCCGGCGGCAACTCCGGCGGCAACTCCGGCGGCAACTCCGGTGGTAACTCTGGCGGTAACTCCGGTGGCAACTCCGGTGGCAACTCCGGTGGGAGTTCCGGTGGGAGTTCCTCGTCCTCTTCGACGTTGGATATTTTGGTGCTCTATACCGATGCTGCGGCGCAGGAAAAAGGTGGGGATAACGGAATCAAATCATTGGCTGGTGCGGCTGTTGGAAATGTCAACACGGCCCTTAAGAACAGCGGCGTGAGTGAACGGGCCAAGCTGGTTGCGACTGAAAAATTTGCCCACACTTCCAACGGAAATCTGGGGTCGGATATCGGCAAAATTGCCAAGGACAGTCAGGTCGCCAGTTGGCGCAATAAACATAAAGCGGATTTAGTGTCCATGCTGGTAAAAAGCTCAAACGGTTCCACTATGGGAATGGGTCATGTGGGGAGTGCGAGTGGCAATAAAGGGGCGGCATTCAGTGTGTGCAAAGTAAAGGCGATCGGCAGTCCGATCCGATCGTTCGCTCATGAAATTGGGCATAATCTGGGTTGCGCGCACGCCAAAGATCAGGGCTCAGGCGCGGGCAAAGGCGCTTTCGGCTATTCGCATGGTTGGCGGTTTGAAGGTACGGACAAGAAAAAATATCGGACTTTATTGAGTTATCAAAAGAGTGCCGGCGAAGCCCGCCTTCCGTATTATTCTAATCCTTCAGTGACTTACCAAGGCGCAGCGACAGGAACGTCTGCTGCGGATAACGGCAAAACAATCAAGGCCGTGATCAAAAAAGCCATCCAGTATTATTAGGCGTTTTCTTCCGTTGGCTTGCGCAGGGCGGCGCGGGTGAGTTTCACGAATCCGTATAAGATTGCCAGCGCGAGGAGGAGTGCGCCGAGTGCGATCAGCCAATCGGGGTCTTCGGTGTTCACCGCTTCAAACTCAATGGTCATCGGTTCACCGGGTTTCATTTGCAGGCTTTGGGTGAATTGATGCACCGTGCCGTGGAGGGGAAGGGTGATGTGCAGCGGGGCCACGGTGCGTTCGGTGAGTTCCTGTGATTTTTGCAGCATCTCCACCTGCTCGAGTGCAGCCTCGGCGTTGTCGCCAGCGTGTTGGGCAATGGATTGCGATTGGCCGGCGGGTTTTTGGTTGGGGAGGTTGGCTTGTAGCGCGTAGCGGGCGGAGTTGCGGTTGTTGAATTCGAACTGCGACTCATTCAGTTTGAGGGCCTGCAGTTGGCGAACTTGCCGTTCCAATTCTCTCAGTTTTTTCCGGTCTGAATTCGAGTTGGCAGCGTCTTGTCGGCGGGCTTGGTCGAAGTACCGGTTGGCGTCCTCCACGTTTCCGGCCTTGATGTTGTCGACCGTATTTTTGAGCGTGCTGGAAAACAGTTTTGATTGTTCTTCCTTTTTCCCTTTTTCATCATTGAGAGTTTTGCTTTCGTAAGCCCGTTGGTCCATATCATTGTTGGGCATGGCCTCGGTTTGTAAAGTGTTGAGGAGCGTGCTCTGTTGGGCTTGGCGCATTGGGTGCGGGTATTGATTGCGTGGCTTCGAGTGGGTCATTGAGCCTTCGAAGTTGGTGTATTTGTAATCGCGCGGGAGGTGGAGTTTCCATTGGGCGTCCTGCAGGGGCACGTTGAGGCGGGGGGACTCAAGCTTCACCTGGCCGCTGCCATCGGGGAAGGGCGTGCTGCTTTCGTAGGTGAACTCCACAGTGAAGGCGGTGTTGTTTTCCGATTGCTCCAGCGGCAACAGGTGCGCGCCCTTTTGCGTGCGCGCGGCGCGCACCGCTTGGCCGGCCACGAAGGCAGACCACAGCCGGTCGTCGCTGCCGGGTAATTCGAGCGTCATCGTTTGCCCGCCGTTGTTGACCACCTGTAATCTTGCCTGCGTGAGCATCCGGCCGTCCTGTGTGAGTACGCTGGTGAATCGCGTGGCGGTGATGCTGGTTTGCAACACGGCGGCGGTTTCAAACTGGTTCACCTGCACAGCGAGTTGCCAGCCGGGCCGCAGGTATTGATACGTTAATGCGGGCGGCGGATCCATCTGCGTGCGCTCGGGCAGGTTGGCCGCGTCCATTGCCGCGAGCGGATCGGCCACGGCGGTGGCTTCCTCCACCTGCAACGGTGTGGTGTTGGCCACTTGCACGGTCACCCAGCCGGTCTCGCGTTCCACGGTGGGATCCACCGGTGATTGGCCGGCGGGCATTTGCGTGCCTTGCACTTGTGGGCCGGTGAAGGTGAATTGATTGGTCTTCGAAAGACTCCAGTCTTTCCATTCCCACGTGAAGGAGAGGTCGTACGTGCCCATCGTTTTATTTTGCAAACGCACGATCCAATCCGTGATGACTTCGGGGTCGGTTTGTCTGCTGCGAATATTTTTGCCTTCAAATTCCACATTCTTGAACTGCTCTGGAACACGAATGCGAAATTCCTGCGTTGGCGCGTTCTTGATGGAATACCGAATCACGGTGCGTCCTTCCAAGTGTGTCTCACTCACTTTCAAATGATTGACTACCTCGGCCGTGGCCCAAACCGGTCGGCGCGCGGTGTTCACCGTGAGACTCCAGCCCAGCGAATCATCGGGCATCGTGGTGATGTGTTTGTACGCCAGCACATTGGCGCCGAGCGTGAAGGGCATCGCGCCGAAGGCGTGGCCGGGCGCGTTGGGTTGGCGGCTGGGCAACTCGGCGGCGGGAATTTCCGTTAACCCCTGCGCCACGCCGGCGGAGACTTCCAGCCCCGGCTCGCTGCCCACGGCCACAAAGCCGGTGAGTTTGTGTGTGCCCAGCGGATGCACCCCGGCCACGGGCACCGTGGCGGCCAGTGGAAGTTGTTTTTGCAAATCAATCCGGACGCCGTACGCGCCCATCATGCGCTGGCTGAGGGTGATTTCCAATTGGCCATCCGCGAGGTTGGTGCGGGCGATGTTTGCGCCGTGGACTTTCTCCACGCGATAGCCTTCGGGTAATGCCAGTGAGAGATTGAAGATTCCGGTTTTCTTAATGGTATAATTCACGTGGCTGGTGAGTTGCAGCGCGTTGGCGCCCACGTGGAAATGCTGGCGCACTTCCGCCTCGAGGCGCGGCTGTACGGCGGCCACTTGCGCGGCCAGCGTAAATGTATTCAGATAGCTAAAGACGTGCATTGGCGCGGTGGCTTTCACCACGGCGGTGAAATCTTCGGTATTCTTTTTGGTGAGGTTAACCGATTGCGCGACGGTGAGGCCGAGGTCATCGCCGGCTTGGAGGCCGACCAATCCGTTTTCGCGTTTCACATCCAGTGCGTGCGGCACAGTCACGGCGGCTTCATTGGGCGGGGCGGCGAGCGGTTGCTCGAGTTCGAGCACGAGCTGCCAGTTTTGGGTGGCCGGCTTGGTGAGGTTCACCACCAGCACGGAGTCATCGGTGCCATCCCCCATCACCCAGTTGCGGAGATTCGGTGCGGTGACGCGCATCAGCTTGTGGCCGGCCGCGGCGGGGGGCAGTTGCACGCGCACGCGGTGAAGTTCGCCCTGGGTCACCTGATAATCGAGCTGCGTGCGAGTGCGCACGAGGCCGCGTTGGTACGTCACATGGCTGGCGTTTTGCACAAATACTGTAGCGGCAATCTCGCGGGCCTTTTGCACGCGGGGTTTCCAGGTGAGGCGTAGCGAATCGTTGGCGCCGATGATGCCCGTGAGGGTGGTGGCATCACCCGCCGCCTCGGTTTTGGCGGTGACCCCGGTGGGCAATTCCATTTCGGCGTCCTGTTCGTTGAGCGTCGCTACCACGTGGCTGACGAGCGCGGGCGGAATGCCAAAGGCAAGCGCGCGTTGGGCGGCGTCGCCGGTGTGTTTGATGAGGAATTTCACTTTGGCCGTGGCTTGGCCGGCGTTGGGGAGCTTGATTTCCAGCGTGGGCCCGGCGCGGCGAAGTGTGGCACCGGTTTGCGTGCAGCTAAACGAATCGATGGCGAGGTGCTCGCGGAAGAGGGTAAAGGCTTGCGCGTCCGCGCGCGTGTCGAGCGTGTATTCCGCCTCCACAATGGCCACCTTCGGATGCACGGTCACATTATAAATGGCGGATACCAAACTGACGGTGTTGGTGCCGGCGTTGGCGCGCACGCCTTTGGCGTCCCACGTATCGAAGGAAAGCTGCCGCCCGCGGTCCCAGCGCACTTCGCGGGCGATCTTGCCGTTGGTGTGCCATTGGCGTGCGAGACCGTGTGGCTCGCCTTGGGCCCACGGTGTTTCGGTGGCTTTTTTTCCGTTGGGATGCCACGTGATTTGGTTGCCGTGAAGTTTGCCGGTTTGATAAATCTGTTGGCCCGACTGCGTGCCGTCGCGTCGCCAACTGGTTTGAGTTCCATGCAGCTTGCCTTTGGCGTACGGGCTGCTCGAGCGTTTGGAGCCGTTCTCGTGCCATAAGGTTTCCACGCCGTGCAGCTGGCCGTTTTGATAATGGCTTTCGATGCGTTTTTGTTGATTGGCAAATGAACCGGTGACAATACCGGTGAAGGGTGCGTCCGCATTCACCTCAAAGCGAGTGCCGTTGCGGTCTTGCAATTGCGCTTCTGAGATGCGCTTGGCGCCGGTGGCTTTGGGCGAGAGCAAATCGATGAGCGTTTGGCGAATTTGTTCCGGCGTGAGCTTGGCTGCGGGCGCGGTCGGTTGAGCGCCGAGCGTGCCTTGGAGGCCGAGGAAAATCGCCAACGCCGCCGTGGCCGCGGCCCCGCCTGAAGTGCTGCCGCCGGTGCTGCTGTCGTCATCGTTGGAAATTTCTTCCGTCGGTTCCGCCGGTGTGGTTTGGCACGCTTGGCACGAGGGCCAGAAGTACCACGTCACCCACGCCAGCACCGCGAGCCCGAGGGTCCAGAGGGTACAGGCAAAAAGTTGGTGGACGGATTGTTCCTGGAAACAAATCCAAATCACCGCACCGTACGCCATCGCGATGCCGCCGGTGAT
Organism: Limisphaerales bacterium; assembly: GCA_014382585.1. NCBI lineage: Bacteria > Pseudomonadati > Verrucomicrobiota > Verrucomicrobiia > Limisphaerales > Limisphaerales bacterium. Next base: position 5,045 of record JACNJL010000026.1, read on the forward strand.
AACGAGCGTGTGGCGATTTTCCGGCACTCGGAATTGCCGCCACAGCACCCACAAACCGGTGAGCAAAGCGAGCAACTGAAACAGCCCGCGCCGCACTTTGCGTTGACCTGAATCCATCACTTGCGCCTCGATGACCATCGCGTCATCGCCGGTTTCACTCGAATGAATGGCTTTGGTAAAATTAAACACGCGGCCATTGGCGGGGATCGTCTGCCGCACACCGCGAATGCCCTGCACCATTGGTGTGCGGGTGGAAGTATTGCCGGGCCCACGACCGGCGGTAGGGCCTTCGCCTCCCCCGGGAATTCCGCCACCGCCGCCACCCATACCCATACCGCCGGTGCCGCCGGGCAATCCGGTGGCGGGATCAGCTGTTCCGCTGTTGCCCGGTTTGCTTGGTTGCGCCGGTTTCGGTGCGGGGGATTTGGGTGGGGATGGTTTGCTTGAGGTGGTTTGGGTGGGGGAATCGTATTTGCCTCCTTCGGCGCGCTCTTCCCCTTCGCTTCCGCCACCGCGTTCACCGGGAGAGTGGGCTTCGTCATCCGCGCCCCAGTTTTCGTTGGATCCCGTATCCGCATAACCGTCAGCCGTTTTGAAAACTCTGGATGTGCTTCGGGCGACTGTCGGCATCAGGATTGCGCTAACAACGAGCAGCGCGATCAAGGCGCCCGCGCCGATGAGCAGTGCCTTGCGGCCTTTGCGCAGGGCGAGCTGTAACAGGCCGAAGGCGATGCCGAAAAAGACGAGCAGTCCCACCACGGAATCCCAATGCGTGCGGCGCAGCACGCGGTTAAAATCGCGCCATACATTGACCCAGCGATAGGGTTCCGCGCGTTGGGGAACCATGTTGCCGCCGAAATCGAACAGCTCGTGCGAGGTGGGGTCGAGGTAAACCTGCCAGGCATTGCCGGTGTGAGGGAGGTCCGGCCGCGGCGCTTCGAGGCGGAGGTCCACCGGCGCGAGGCTGGCGAACGCGCCGCGTTTGCGCACTTCGCCGGAGAGTTCTTCGGTGTACATTATTTCCACATAAAAAGCGTGATTACGGTTGAGGCTCGAGGGGAGCGGCACCAGCACTTTGCCATCAGCATCGGTGCGGGGCGTGACTGATTCGCCGTCCACACTCGTGTAGGTGAGGTTGGCCTTGGCGGGCAGGGTGATGCCCATGAACTGGCGGTTGGTGTTTTTTACCGTGTACGCGGCAAGCGTGATAAGCTGGCCGTCGGGATTGATTTGCGTGCTCAGTAGCGAACGATCCGCCACGGCGTCGAGCCCTTCTTCGGTCGTGTGCTGATTAATCGCCACGGGTAGTCGCTTGGGTTCGGCGTCATATTTATAGGCAAATAAAATAGAGCGATTAACCACGCCGCGATCGGCTTCGTCCAGCTCGGCAGCATCGATTTGGCGCAGGCCGGTTTTGGCGGGGTTGGGGGTCAGCTCGATGTTGGAGGCCCCGGTCAGGGCGAGCGTGCCGGTGACGCGCTCGAGGTGTTGCGGTAATGCCACGCCGAGCGATTGGCTGCCGGCGTTGCTGTCAAACTGATTGTCGTAGCTCACCACGAGCGTGTAGCCGTCCCATGCTTTTTCCTGCAGTGTGAGCGTCCAATCCACCGTGGCGCCATCAGCGGCACGGGTCGCTTGGCGAGCGCGGATGTTCGCTCCGGCGAACTCCACATTTTTCCAGTCATTGGTGCCGGGCACGCGGACGGTGAAGGATTGCACGCCTTGATTCACGATGCCGAATCGAATGGTGGCGCTGCCGCGCAAGAGGCCGTCGCCGATGGTGGCGAGGTTGAAGACTTCGGCGGTGACGATGGCTTCAAGGCGTTCGGCGGAAAAGGTGACTGACCAATCCGGTTGGGTGGCAGTGAAGGCGAGGGCTTCGGCGGCGCCGGCGGCGATTTCGCGCGCGGACCGCAACGCACCGCCCGAGAGCCGCAACCCCGCCGAGGCGCGCGCGGTGATGCGGGCGGTTTGGCGGTCCAACGCGAAAGGTTCCTTTGCGCGCGCGGCGACATTGAGTGGCAGCAAGGTAAAGTTCGCCTGCGATTTGTCGGCGGGTTTTTCCAGCTCTACTGTGACCAGGCGGTTGCCCAGCACGCGGCTTTGGTATTGCAGCGTGATGAGGCCGGTGGCGGGGTCGAGCTTCCAATCAGTAAGGCCGGTGCCGGTGACGTTTGCCACGGTGAATTTATTGGTGCCGGTGAGTACGGCGGCATTGCCAAGGGTGAGCGAATAAATGCCGGCCTTGGTGACGTTAAGCGACACGCGGTGGTAGGCGCGCAGACGGGTTTCGGAAAGATGGGCGTCCACCGCACTGTGTGCGCCCACGGAGGGTTCGATGCGTTTGGTGGTGACCGGGAGCGCAAAGGGCGTGCGGCCAAAGAACCGCCACGCACCGATTTGGCCGGCGGCAGCGTTGACTTTGCGAAGGCCTTGGATGGTGCCGGTTTCCACGGTCACATCCTCGGCGGTGAGTTGGAGATTACCGCTCTCGCGTTCCACGCCCATCGGCGCGGGCGGGGTGAGGCCGGCGGCGGCGGCGGCGAGTGGCTGCTCGGATAGGAGGGTGAGCGCGTAAGTTTTTTCAGCGGGCTGGACAAAATCAATGTTCAACGTGCCGTCGGTCACGGCCCAGTTTTTGATATTTTTACCGTCAACTTTGGTGATCGATTGGCCGGCGGGCAGGGCGACGGTGAGGTTGGTGGGTTTGCCTTGGAGGATGTCGTAGTTGAACCGCGTGGTGAATTTGGCAACGGTCGGGTTGAGGTGAATGGTCGCGGCGGTTTGGGTGGTCAATAAAACGCGCCGTACTTGCTCGGTTACTTTGGTTTGCCAACGCAGCGAAACCTTGCGGTCCGCGCCCAGCGCGCCGCGCACGGCGGCTTTGTTTCCCGTGCGCGGGAGGGGTGTGCCGGAGAGGAGCTCGAGTTCCTGTCCGTTGCCGGCGACGGCGGCGGTGAGTGCGGCGATGGTGGCGGGCGGGCCGGTGAAATCGATTTGCCGCAGCGGATCTTTTTTGGTGATGCGCGGCAGGAGGCTGAGGGAGAGATTATATTGGCCGGGCTTCTCGACGATGAGCTGGTAGCCATCTTGAATTCGCCCGAGGCGCAGGCCGGAGGGGAGTTTGGGATCGATGATGGCCAGCTCGCCCTGGAACAGTGTGAGCGCGGTGGCGACGGTGTTGGTGCTTTCTATCTTAAGCGCGGCGGTGAAGCTGGCGGCGTCGTCGGTAAGCTGGCCGGTGTAGCGGATTTCGTGAACGATCACCGGGCCGGTCTTGGGAGGCGTGGGCGGCGCGACGGCGGCGTGCAAACTATTGAGGGTGAAAAAGAGAGCGGGGATGAGGGCGAAGATTGTTTTCATTGCAATAAAAGGGCTTGGCCGATTCTGTCATATTCGCGGATCGATACCAGCGAAAAGCCACGGGTTGACAAATATGACACTTAATGGACGGGAGCAACGAGCCGTTTCCTCCCGTCAATCCATTGCCGTAATACGCGCTGGCAAGATGCACGAAATCGCGCTACCTTAACCGGAATGGATCTGGACGCCGAACGCGAGATGATCCAACGCTGTCGTGACGGAGAAGACGACGCGTGGGAAGAACTCTTTGCCGAGCATTACGCGGCGGTGGGGCGTTTTGTGTTCCAACTCGCCTCGGATCTCTCGCGCGAGGATACCGATGAAGTGTGCCAGGAAGTCTTTCTTTCGGTTGTAAAAAACCTCAAAGGCTTCAGCGGACGCAGCCGGTTGCAAACCTGGCTCTTTCGCATCGCCGCCAACAAGAGCCGCGATTACCGCGCCAAGCTCCACGCCGCCAAACGCGGTGGCGGGCAAGTGCCGCTCTCGTTGCAGGCGGAAGATGACGAAGGCAACCGCCTGTTGGACCCTCCCAGCCCGTTGCCTTCGCCCGATGAGGAAATGACCCGCGACGAGAAATGGCATCTTGTCGGCCAAGGGCTCGAAGAGCTGGGCGGGCCGTGCCAGCAAATTTTGGAGCTCCGCTATTTTGGCGATTTGAACTACCGCGAAATCAGCGAAGAACTCGATTTAAACGAAAAAACCGTCAGTTCCCGGCTCAGTAAATGCAGGGATAAACTAGAGAACGTGATGCGTCAGCTATTTTCCAGGGAGAAAACCGGCGCAATCCCGTCTAAAAAGTAGGCAGAATATGTCTGAACAAGAAAACAGCAAGATGGAAGCATGGCTGAAAGCCTACCGGCAACAGCGGCGCGACCAATGGAACGAAGACCCCGTGGAATTCGATGAGCCCACCCGCGCTATGTTAATGGCCGAAGTGCGCCGGCAGAATTCGACGGGCTCCGCCACCCCGAAAATCTCCGCCGAACCCGCCGAACCCGCCGCACCCTCGCACGGCTGGATGCGCTGGGCCCTTGGCGGGATGACCGCCGCTATCGTAGTGCTCGGCGTTTCGTCCCTTTCGCAATTTCAATCCGAGTCAGATTCAATGGCTCAAGCCAACCCCGGTTCACCTGAATCCAATTCTCAAATAAAAGCGGGCACCGCTGATGCCTCGCTCGATGACCTGAACCGCGATGCGGCTCATGCTACCGACGAGTCCAAAACGGCGAGCGGGGGTTTGGGCGGAATGAGCAGAGGAATGGCTGCCAAAGGTTCCGTGCCCGGCTCACCCGGCAATACCGTCACCGTGCAAGCCGTGCCTTCGCAACCATTAATCGCTCCCAATCAACCCGCACCACGGCCCACGCCGGTACGAAATATGCCTTCGCGCCAAAACATAGCGATGGAAAATGGCAACTACTACAATCACGCCCGCGAGATGCAGCTGAACTTCGCACAGCAATCCCGCGCCCGCAGCGGTCCCGGAGTTTCCGCAATGCGGACGGTCAAGAATAAGGAATTGCCCAAACCCGTGCTCGTGAATTTCGAACTTAAGCGCGTCGGCAACACCATCCGCGTAGTCGATGGCGACGGCTCGATTTATTCCGGTAACGTCATCAATGAAGAAGCTATGCCCGAAGCCGAGGAACGTAAATTATTGGCCGAGCCCGGCGAAGGGGGTGGAGGTGGTGGTATTGCTGGCGGCGGCGCCTATCACGCGAATGTAGCGGCTAACCCGGCCCGAGCAAAAACACGGCAGAGTAGTCAGGCGTTTTTCCGCGTGCAAGGCACCAACAAAACGCTCCAGCAACTGGTTATCTTCGAAGCGACGCTGGACAATTCTGTGCTTGGCAAAAAAGATGGCACGCTGAACCCACGCGTGGTCGCTCATCCTCAATCCCTCGCGCGGCCGAGTGCTGCAGGAGCCGGACAGGCTCCACCACTCAGCGTACCAAGTGTTGCCGCATTACCCGAAGGGGGTCCAAATAATTTTGCCGGAAAGGCGCCAAAGAATTTAAACGGAAATATGGGAGCCATCCGTGCCATCGCCCGCATGCGCGTGCTTGGTAACGCACGGATTGGCAAAGACAATTTTCCGGTCGATGCTTATCTCGATACCAAGGCCGCCGGCAAAGCGCCTGCGGATGAGATTAAGAAAAAGTAGCCGAGCGTAGCCGAGTGTGTTCGGCAAGCCAGACGACCTTTTTCGTCTCAACCGAAAATTGCGTTAAACAACGCATTCAATAGCGATAGCCCCACCCACATTATGCTACCTATTGCAATCAGCAGGCCGAGCCAGAAAACCGAGAGGCACACGCCGAAGATCGCCAGGTGACGACCGGTTAGTTGAGGGTTCAGGGTCATTTGCCTCAACGCGATGATGCCCAGCCCCAGACCGATCAAACTCGTCACCCCTAAAAATCCCAGCGAGCTGCTGACCGCACTGATCACGGCCAATGCACTCACGCGTTCCGGTTGGGTGGATTCCGCCGTTGCGGGAGATTCTGAATCGCCAGCTGATTTTTCAATCAACGGCGGTTGATCGGGTTGTTCTCCATTCGTGGATTCTTCCACGACGGGCGGTTTAGTTTCTGATTCCACAGTTCCTTCAACTTCTACCGGTTTGGGATTGCGCATTACCATAAGGGTTTATCGATCTTCCGTTTGGGGAGCGGGAACGGGTTGCGATTGGGCAGACGGTTGTGGCGTGGTGTTTGCTGCGGGTGCGGCCGGTTGTGGTTCGGGTTTGGATTGAACAATGGGTTGAGCTGATGGGTTTACTGGCGCGGGGGAGGGCGCGGTTTCAGTTTTTTTTAGGGCCGTAAAATCGCCGAACTTGCGTTTGAAGGTGGCGTCAAAAGGTTTGTCGATCAGCTCGCGCTTGGCCGCTTCGCTGCTGCCAGAGGCTTTGGAGAAGGGCCATGTGATAATGTAAAATCCAGTTCCCAAAATCGTGCCCGCCAAGCTCACCGGGCGCACCACCACTTCGGCGAGGTACGCTCCACCGGAGCCATCCACCAGACGTTCGCCGGCTTGGGTTTGAGTCGCGGGAGTGATGAGCAGCGCCAAGACTGCCCCCAAGAGTATCGCACGGGACTTCATGCGGGATTGTCTATCAAAATTATTCCGGTTTGTCTATGAAAGAATAGCATCGCCAATCCGAAGCCCTCCGCGCACCCTTGGCTGATGCTGCTGCATTTTATGCGCGAGGGCGAAGCGTTCGGGCCGTATCCACTGGATGAAGCGCGCGAATATCTCAAGCGCGGTCAGATTTTGCCCACCGATCAAGCGTGGTACGAGGGCGCGCCCGATTGGATGAATGTTATCGAAGTGCCGGGCGTGATTGGCACGGCCGCTCCCGGTGCGCCGCCTTCCCCCCCGCCCGGCGCGGCGCCGGTGCAAACAGAAGTGGTCGCCCGTTACACCTCGGACATCACTAAGTTTAACAAACGCTTTTTCGATACTGAGCTGGGCCGATTCCAAAAGCTCAATCCCGACGGAAATCCCGAGGCGCTCTTTATGCAAACCCGCGAAGGAGCCTTCGCCGTCTTTCGCATTGCCGATGTGAAAGGCGATCATTGTTTTATTTCCATCGACGTCGGCGGTGCGCGCAAGGAAAAGCGCGTGAACTATTTTAACATCCGAGAGATTGAAATTCAGAAGCGGTGATTTTTTCTGAACTGACAAAACTGATTTTGGTGGCAACACTTCTGGCCCTCGGCTGCACCACAGCACCACCGTTGGATGTCGGTTGGCAACCGGCGGAGGATTCTGCTGAACTCACCGCAATGGCCCGGCGCACGTTTGATTTGGTGAATAAACATCGTGCCGCCCGCGGCTTGCGGGTTTTGAAATGGGACGCCCGCATCGTCCCCGTGGCCCGCCGACACAGTGCGGCAATGGCGCAAGAGCGACGGCCTTTTAGTCATCGCTACTTTCAGTCGCGTGCTCAGGAGATCCGTCGGTTTCGGCCTTTCAGCAAATGTTCGGAAAACCTCGCTCTCAATTATGGCCACACTGATCCGGCCGCGCGTGCATTGCAATCATGGCGTGAGAGCTCTTCCCATCGCGAAGCAATGGAAGCCCCCTTCACTCACACCGCCATCGCCATCGCTAAATCCGCTGCCGGTAAATATTATTTCACCCAGCTTTTCGTGCGCGCTCACTAATGAGTGTGGGAGATTTCATAGTGCAAATTTTTTTAAGTGCGGGATTTACATCCGGTTTTTAAAGTGCTACAGTCGCCGCTTGGACCCCGATATCATCTTATCTTTAGTTCGCAAAATTGCGAAGAACCCCAAGGGAACGCTTACAAAAGCTGACTTTGAAAAAGTGTTTGATGCCACTTTTTCCGGCAAAAACATCGTCAACATCAAGCCCTTGCTCAAGTTAACCTCCGTCAGCAACCTTTCGTTGGTGGATAATGAAATTTCGGATTTGAAGCCTCTGGCGTCCTTGAAAAATCTGGTGCAGCTGCAGCTGCAGGGCAATCAGATCAGTGCCCTTAAGCCGATTTCTGATTTGGTTTTGCTGGATCAACTCAATCTCAGCCGCAACCAAATCAGCAATATCGCTCCCTTGAAAAAGCTGGTCAACCTCGAGCGATTAAACCTGATTAACAACAAGCTCACCAATATTGCCGTGTGTGCCAACTTCCCTAAACTCTCGTGGCTCGGCCTGAATTTTAATGACATCACCAAGTTAAAGCCCTTGTACGGATTGAAAAACCTTGAAGTGCTGATGATCAAAGGCAACACGAATCTTAGCAGCGCGGAGATCATGGATCTCGAGGACACGCTTCCCAACTGCACCATCGAGTATTAGCGGCGGGGTTGGGTTAGCTTCGCAGTTTTTTCAGTAGCTTCCGATGCCCTGTGGTGAAGGGGAGTTTCATTAGTTCGTTGATTGTGCACCATTTGCTTTGAGAGCTTTGAGCATGTTCGTGATGAATCGGGTACGCTTTGAGCTCGATCCGAAAATGCGTAATCGTGTGAAGAGCGGTGGCGATCGGGGCCGTGTTTTTGGGGATCGCATAGTGTGAACCTGAATCGCTATTTGGAAATTCCCAAAACCCCGCATTCACTGCGTCGTTCGGCCGTTGCTGCACAAGATAGTGCGGGCCGCGTGTGATGAGGTATACCTCAATCTGTTTGACTACGTACTCGATTGCGCGGCTCTTGGCGGGGATCGCGTCGATCGCATTTTGCCGTCGCGCCACGCAAGCCCGGGCCACGGGGCATTGGTTGCAATTGGGTTGGCGCGGAGTGCAGACAGTAGCACCCAGTTCCATCAGCGATTGATTTAGCGCCGAACAATTTTTCGTTTTGACCACGAGCATTTCAGCCAAATTCCAAAGTTGATCTTGCGTGGATTTATCTTTTGGATGTTCGCGGATGCCAAAAATCCGCGTGAGGATGCGCGTGACATTGCCATCCACAATCGGCTCCGCCCGCCCAAAAGCAATGCTGCCGATCGCGCCGGCGGTGTAGCGGCCAATGCCCGGCAAGGCGCGAATGGCTTCGGGGTCGTTTGGGAAGCGATTTTTGTGTTTGCTGACAATTTGCTTCGCCGCGGCTTGGAGATTCCGCGCGCGGGAATAGTAGCCCAAGCCCTCCCAGAGCTTCAGCACGTGCTCGGGCTTGGCGCGCGCGAGTTTTTCAATCGACGGCAGCGCGCGCATCCATTTTTGCCAAAACGGGATCACCGTTGCCACCTGTGTTTGTTGCAGCATGATTTCGGAAACCCAAATGGCGTACGCATCCCGCGTGCGCCGCCACGGCAAGTCCCGTGCATTTGCCGCATACCAATCCAGCAAATGCGGAACGAGGCGGCGAGCTTTGCGATGATGCGACACGCGGCGACGGTGAAGGGAAAACCGATGGCGGCCAAGTTCAATTGGACGGTTGCGTGATTGCGTTTTGCGTTTGCGCCGGGGCTTGGCTGGTGTACACAAGGGACATGCAATTGATTTCCAGATTGTCGTTGTGGGTTTGTCTTGCGCTTTGCTTGAACGTGAAGGCGGAGGGGAAATGGGTTTCGTTGTTCAACGGGAAAAATCTCGAGGGCTGGACGGTGAAAATTAAAGGCCAACCGCTGGGTAAAAATTTCAAAGACACTTTCCGTGTGAAGGAAGGTTTGTTGCAAGTGGGCTATGAGGGCTATGACGGGTTTGATGAACAGTTCGGCCATATTTTTTATAAGGACTCGTTTTCACATTATCGCATCCGCGTGGAGCATCGTTTTGTGGGCAAGCAAATCAAAGGTGGCCCGGGCTGGGCTTGGCGTAACAGCGGCATCATGCTGCATTGTCAGGATCCAAAATCGATGGGGTTGAACCAGGATTTTCCAGTATCGATTGAAGTGCAATTGCTGGGTGGCCCGGAAAAGGGCAAGCGCACAACGGCGAATCTTTGCACGCCGGGCACCCATGTGGAGATGGATGGCAAGCTGCATACGCGCCATTGTTTTAACAGTAAATCCGAAACGTATCCCGGCGATCAATGGGTGACGGTGGAAGTGGAAGTGCGCGGTGGCGAGGTAATTAAGCATTTTGTGAATGGCAAAGAAGTGATGGCGTACACCAAGCCGCAATATGATCCGCGCGATGCGGATGCGAAGAAACTCATTAAAGGTGATGCGTTAAGCTTGAAGGCGGGATACATTTCATTGCAGTCGGAAAGTCATCCGGTGGAGTTTCGCAAAGTGGAGCTGATGGTGCTGGAGAAGTAACGGCGGATTGATGGCGGATTGATGGCGGAAAAGGCACTCACCTCGTACACCTGCAAACTCGACGAGACGCAAGCAGCGCAGCTCGAGGCGTACTTATTGGAACGCGATTACGAAATGCGCGCGGTGCCGTATACGCGCTTCGCGGGCCATCGCAATCAACTCAACGTAAATTTCTATAACAGCGGCAAGCTGTTGATTCAGGGCAAAGGCACGCGGGAGTTTGTGGAGTTTGTGCTCGAGCCGGAAATTCTCAAGGAAGCGCGGCTGGGTTATGAGGCGGAGATCAACCCGGATTTCATTCAGCCGCGCTTGGGCGTGGATGAATCAGGCAAGGGAGATTTTTTTGGGCCACTGGTCATCGCCGCAGTTTATGTTAATGAATCGGTCGTGCGGCATTGGCAGGAAAAAGGCATCAAAGATTCCAAACGGGTGAAGAGCGACCAACGCATTGGTGAGCTGGCGAAAGTGATTCGTAGCACGCCGGGATGCATTTGGACCGTCGTGCCGATTGGCCCAGAGACTTACAATCGGATGCACAAAAAAATGCGGACGGTGAATCAAATGCTCGCGTGGGGCCACGCACGGGTGATTGAAAATTTGCTGGAACGCGGCGCCGAAATGGATCCGCGACCGGAGCGGGCGATCAGCGATCAATTCGCCCGCAGTAAGTCGACAGTGGCCAATGCGTTGATGGAATTGGGGCGCGGACTGGAGCTTGTCCAGCGGCATAAAGCAGAAGAAGACCTCGCAGTGGCCGGGGCATCCATATTGGCTCGGGACGTGTTTGTGCAAAAAATAGCCGAATTGAGCGAAAAAGTGGGTAAAACATTGCCAAAAGGCGGTGGGAAACCGGTCGATGTGGTGGCCAAAGAACTGGTGGCAGAGCAAGGCGAGTCGATTTTGGGGGAGGTGGCGAAGGTGCATTTCCGCAACGCGGCGAGGGCGTTGGGGCAACCGGAACCGCCTCGGTGAATAACTTTTTCAAAAAAAATAAAAAAAACGTTGACTCGCAGCCTTGAATCGCTAGTTTCCCTCACCCGCCGACGGCCCCAATGGGTGTGTTTTGAATGCGATAAATTGTGTATGGAACGTGTTTAAAACGTGTTGGGCGGTTAAAAACGAGATGTAAACGAACAAAGCCTAGCCACTTTTCCGAGGAATTTGGGGAGTGTGGTATGGGGTTTTGTCGTTTGTTGAGATTAGAGAGTTGATCAGGAAATTAATTGTAACCGTGCCCTTGTAGCTCAGTTGGTAGAGCGCGTCCTTGGTAAGGACGAGGTCACCGGTTCAAATCCGGTCAAGGGCTCCAGTTTTAGTAAAACGTTAACCAGAAACAGAAGGAAGAGAAAGCAGCATGGCTAAGGAATCATTTGTGCGGGCCAAGCCCCACGTTAATATCGGCACTATCGGTCACGTCGACCACGGCAAAACCACGCTGACCGCCTCCATCCTCGCGGTGCAGGCGAAAGACGGCTTGGCGGAAATCAAGGAATATTCGGAAATCGCCAAGGGCGGTAACGTGCGTGATGAAACCAAGACGGTGACCATCGCCGTGGCCCACGTGGAGTACGAGAGCGAGTCGCGCCACTACGCGCACGTCGATTGCCCGGGTCACGCGGATTACGTGAAGAACATGATCACCGGCGCGGCGCAAATGGACGGCGCGATTTTGGTGGTGGACGCTTCCAGCGGTCCGATGCCGCAAACCAAAGAGCACGTGCTGCTTGCCCGCCAGGTGGGTGTGCCCAGCATCGTGGTGGCGCTCAATAAAGCTGACCTCGTGGACGACGATGAGCTGCTGGATCTTGTGGAGATGGAAGTGCGTGAATTACTTAGCAAATACGACTTCCCCGGCGACGACACCCCCGTCACCCGAATGAGCGCCACCGGCGCGATGGCGGGCGAAGAGAAGTGGGTGAACGCCACCAAGGATTTGCTCAAGGCCTGTGATGATTTCATCCCCGAGCCGGCTCGTGCGGAGGATCAACCCTTCCTGATGTGCATTGAGGATACTTTCATTATTGAAGGTCGCGGTCTGGTGGCCACCGGTCGCGTGGAGCGTGGCGTCCTTAACAAGATGGATGAGGTGGAACTGGTCGGCATCAAGGAAGAGACCGAAAAAACCGTGGCGACGGATATCGAAATGTTCCGCAAGTTGCTGGACGAAGCGCGCGCCGGCGAGAATGTGGGCGTGTTGCTGCGCGGCAAAAAGAAGGGTGAAGTGGAGCGCGGCCAAGTGTTGGCTAAGCCCGGCAGCATCAAGCCGCACACCCGTTTCAAGGGGCAGGTTTATGTGTTGAGCAAAGACGAGGGTGGCCGTCACACGCCGTTCTTTGCCAACTACCGCCCGCAGTTCTTTTTCCGCACCAGCGACATCACCGGATCGGTGCATGAGCTGCGCGATTCGGATGACAAGAACACCGTGGAAATGGCCATGCCCGGTGACAACGTAATTATGGACGTGGAGCTCGGCCAGCCCGTGGCGATGGAGGAAGGCTTGACCTTCGCCATTCGTGAAGGTGGCCGCACCATTGGTTCCGGCCGGGTGGTGAGCATAACCGCATAGGCGCAATCCGCCTCACCCCGGGGTTCGGACCCATCGTTCGTTTATACGGCGATAGCTCAATTGGCAGAGCAGCGGTCTCCAAAACCGCAGGTTGGGGGTTCGACTCCCTCTCGCCGTGCCAACATTGACGGCAATCGGAGGGGTGGCAGAGTGGTCGAATGCGGCGGTCTTGAAAACCGCTGTACCGCGAGGTACCGGGGGTTCGAATCCCTCCCCCTCCGCCAACCGGGACGCGACCGCCGCCGACATGGGTAGCAACGACAGTTATTGAATTGAACACAGATGGCAGCAACCACGAATACTAATGCAGCCGGCAACGCGCCTGAAATCCCCGCGGTTTCGGGCGCGCTACCTGCGCCCGTCGGCACGGTTCATGAATCCACCGACCCCAAAGGCGCGTCCAGCGACAAGGCCGAGGACACCCCCGGCGGGGGCATTGATGGCTGGACGATCTTTTGGTTAGCCGCGGGCTTTGCGTTGTTTGTGGTTTTGTGGCGCAAGGGGTACATCGCCTCCTTCCGTAAATTCATCGGTGAAACCCGGGAGCAACTGTACAAGAGCACGTGGCCCACAATGGACGAACTGAAGCAGCACATCGTGGTGGTGATGATTTCCTCCGTGATGCTCGGACTATTTACGGTGATCTCGGATAAAATTGTCCGTTTTATCATTTGGGATCGGTTAATGGGCAGTTAGGAATTTTTTATGGCACACGAATGGTACGTCATCCAGACCCTCTCCGGACAGGAGCAAAAGGTCGAGAAAAGCCTCGCCAAACGCATTGGCGATGAGGAGATGGCCGAGTACATCAAAGAAGTGCTCGTGCCCATGGAGAAAGTGGTGGAAGTGCGCGGCGGGAAAAAAACCACCACCCAGCGGAAACTCTATCCGGGTTATATGTTTATGGAGGTAAACCTCTACGACGACGAAGGCCGTATTCATGCCGCGCCGTGGGATTTCATTAACGGCACCCAGGGCATCATCGGATTTGTGGGCGGCGAACGACCGCAACCCACGCCGCCCGCTGAGATCGCAGATATCCAATCGCAGATTGCCGATTCGGAAGAAACCGAACGGCCGAGAGTAAATTTTGAAGTGAACGAGATTGTAAAAATCAACGACGGTCCGTTCCTCAACTACAATGGCGCCGTTGAGGCGATCGATCCGGAGAGCGGCAAGCTCAAGGTCACCATTGATATTTTTGGCCGCAGCACCCCGGTGGAGCTGGAATACTGGCAAGTCGAAAAACAATAACCCACATTTTATAGGAAAACGGAATGGCCAAAAAAGAAATCGGAATCATCAAGCTGCAAATCCCCGGCGGGGACGCCAAGCCCGCCCCGCCCGTGGGCCCGGCGCTCGGTCAGTTAGGCGTGCCCATCATGCCCTTCTGCAAAGAATTTAACGCCAAAACCCAGAACATGGCCGGCACCATTGTGCCGGTGGTCATCACGGTTTATCAGGATAAAAGCTTTACCTTCATCCTCAAATCCCCGCCCGCAGCGGAATTGCTAAAGAAAGCCGCCGGCATCGCTTCCGGCAGCGGAACGCCCAACAAAGACAAAGTGGGTCGCGTGTCCAAGGCGCAATTATTGGAAATTGTGAAAACCAAACAGGACGATCTGAATGCGTTCGACGATGAGAAAGCCATTCGCATCATCGCCGGCACGGCCCGCAGTATGGGCATTGAAGTGCGTGGATAGTTTTTTGAAATTTTTGAACAAATAAAACCGCGGGAGGGCGTACGTCCGATTGCACCGCAAACACAACATGCCAAGCAAACGATATAGTAAAGCACAGGAATCCCTGAACGGGGATGAGCGTCAGGGACTGCAGGCCGCCATCGGCGTGCTGGCGGGTTTTCCCAAGGCGAAATTCGACGAAACCGTGGAGCTCAGCTTCCGGATGGGGGTGGATCCGAAGCACTCGGATCAAATGGTGCGCGGCACCGTTTCACTGCCGCACGGTAGCGGCCAGAAAATTGTGGTGGCCGCCTTCACCGCCGAAGGCGCGGCAGCCGATGCCGCCAAAGCCGCCGGCGCAGAACACGTTGGCTTCGAAGATTTAATCAAGAAAGTGGAAGGCGGTTGGACCGGGTTCGACGTCGCCGTGGCCACTCCTGAAGCGATGAAGGCCGGTGTCTCCAAGCTCGGCCGCCAGCTCGGCCCGCGCGGATTGATGCCCAACCCCAAAACCGGAACGGTAACTGAAGACCTCGGCAAAGCAGTCACCGCGGTGAAAGCCGGACGCGTGGAATTCAAAGTGGACAAATCTGCCAACCTCCACGTTGTCGTCGGTAAAGCATCTTTCAGCCAAGAAAAGTTGCTGGACAACGCGCGCGCGGCGGTAGACGCGATCATGAAAGCCCGGCCGGATTCGTTCAAAGGCACGTATCTAAATAGCTGCACGATCAGCGCCACGATGAGCCCCGGCGTGAAAGTGGATATCAAAGACCTCGGCAAACAAGACTAACGGAGCAACGGAGCAAAACAATGCGAGCGGAAAAACAATTTTTGACGAATGAATACGTGGAGCGGCTCAACGCGTCGCCCTACTTTATTGCCACCGATTACACCGGCGTCACCATGGCGCAGTTTGAGGAGCTGCGCGGTAAGTTGCGGGCGGAAAGCGCGGAAATTCACGTGGTGAAAAACTCCGTGTTCCGGAAGGCCTGCGAAGAAACCGGCGTGGGCGATCTCAACGGCGGCCTGTCCGGACAGGTGGCCGTGGTCACCGGCGAAAGCGAAATCGCCGGTGCCGCCAAGGTGATTAAGGAATACGGCCAAAGCATCAAGCGGCTGAACATTCACTTTGGTTACCTTGGCGAAGAACGTCTGGAAGGCGAGGCCGTGAATCGGCTGGCCGATCTGCCTTCGCTGGATGTATTGCGCAGCCAACTGCTCGGGACTATTCAGGCACCGGCCACGGCGATTGCGCGCGTGATTGGCACACCGGCCACGATGTTGGCCCGCGCCATTCAGGCGAAGTCCGAGAAAGGCTAAAACGAATTAAACAATTTCGTCTGCCGCGGGTGCGGTGGGCGGTTAAAACACGAACCACTGTAAATCGTCGGGACGCAGGCGGCGCACTGAAATCCCTTCCGCCAGAGGGACGACGAGACGACACAAAAGAAAGAAAAAACAAAATGGCAGATCTGGATAAAATTGTAGACAGCTTGAGCGAACTCAGCGTGATTGAGGCCGCCGATCTGGTGAAAAAACTTGAAGAGAAATGGGACGTCAGCGCCGCTGCTCCCGCAGCAGTGGCCGTGGCCGGCCCCGCCGCAGGCGGTGGCGATGCGGCGGAGGAAAAGGATTCCTTCGACGTCATCTTCGTCGGCGACGGCGGCAAAAAGATTCCCTGCATTAAAGCGGTGCGCGGCATCAAATCGGAACTTGGACTGAAAGAAGCCAAGGATTTCGTGGAAAGCGCCCCCGCCACCTTGCTGGAAGGCGTGAGCAAAGATGAGGCCGAAGCGGCCCAGAAAGCGCTCGAAGAAGCCGGCGCAAAGGTCGAGCTCAAGTAGCTTGGTATTTTACCGGGCACCGGCGGGGGGCATCCTCCGCCGGCCGCCTCGGTGATTGCGAAAGCGATGGCCGGGGCACACACAAGCGGATCCGCGGAGCCGCTCTTGGATGGGTTAACGTGACAACAATTTGGGGGTAACCCCGTCGGCCAGTAGCCGGCACAGAACAATAGCGATATGGCAGCGAACAAAAACGAGCGGATCAACTTCGGTAAAATCAATGAGGTCATTGAACCGCCCAACCTCATTGAAATCCAGAGCGACTCATACGTCGATTTTCTGCAAATTGGGACTGCGCCTGATAAGCGCAAGAATGAAGGCCTTCAGGCCGTGTTCAAAGAGGTGTTTCCCATCGAAAGTTATGATGGAAACATCATGCTTGATTTTCATAGCTATGAAATCACCCCGCCCAAGCAAACCTGGCTTGAATCCCTCGACGATGGCGGCACATACGGTGCGGCGCTGTACGTGACTTTTCAGTTGAAGGAAGGGAAGGGTGTGAAGGAGGAAAAAGTGTTCATGGGCGAGATGCCTCTGATGACGCCCTCCGGCAGCTTTGTGATTAATGGCGCGGAGCGCGTGGTGGTCAGCCAGTTGCACCGTTCGCCGGGTCTGGCGTTTGAGGCCTCCCAGCACGCGAATGGCAAGATGCTGCATTCGTTCCGCATCATCCCCGATCGCGGGTCGTGGTTTGAGGCGCAGTATGATACCAGTGATTTGTTGTATGTGTATCTCGATCGCAAGAAACGGCGTCGTAAGTTTTTGATTACCACGTTTTTCCGGGCGCTGTGTTTTCTCGAGGACGAATCTCTCAAGGGCACGGATACCGAAATTCTTGAGCTGTTTTACGACATCGAAGAAATCTCTCTCAAGGCAGCTGAGAAACACGCGAACCTGGCCAACCTCGTGTTGGTGGAGGACGCGGTTGATTCGGAGAAAAACGTGATCGTGGCGCGCGCGTTCGAGCCGCTGTCCAAGGCGGTGCTTAAGCAAATTGGTGCGGTGAACTCGGGCAAAATTCGTGTGGTGGATACCACCCGCGATGAAGGGCTTATCATCAAGTGCATGAGAAAAGATCCGACTCACAATGAGGAGGAGGCACTTAAAGAAATTTACAGCCGCCTGCGCCCAGGAGATCCGCCCACGGTGGCCAATAGCCGCGCGCTGCTCAAGCGATTGTTCTTTGATCCCAAACGCTACGATCTGGGTCGCGTGGGTCGTTACAAAATCGGCCAGAAACTGGGCTTCGAGGATCCCAATCAATCCCGCGTGCTCACCCGGCACGATCTTGTAGAAGCTACCCGCTATTTGCTCACCCTTAAAATGGGCGGCGGCGTGCTGGACGATATTGATCATCTCGGCAGTCGGCGGGTACGTACGGTGGGCGAGTTGCTTTCCAACCAATGTCGCGTGGGGCTTGCCCGTACGGAGCGTTTGGTGAAGGAGCGCATGACGTTGTTCGATCGCGAAAGCGGCACGATGACACCCGCCAAACTGGTGAACCCGAAAGCGCTCAGCGCGGTGATCCGCGATTTCTTTGGGCGCAGTCAGCTCAGCCAGTTTATGGATCAAATCAATCCGCTGGCCGAGACGACGCACAAGCGGCGCCTCTCCGCGCTGGGCCCGGGCGGCCTATCGCGTGAGCGTGCGGGCTTTGAGGTGCGCGATGTGCACCCGAGCCATTACGGCCGCATTTGTCCGGTGGAAACTCCCGAAGGCCCGAACATCGGCCTGATCGCGAGCCTCGCAATCTTTGCCCGCGTGAATGAATTCGGCTTTCTCGAATGTCCCTATCGTAAAGTGGAAAAGGGGCGGGCTACGGAACAACTTGATTACCTCACGGCCGATGCCGAGGAAAACTTCACAGTGGCTCAGGCCAATGCGAAGATTGACGACAAAGGCAAATTTTTGACCGAGTTTGTTTCTTGTCGACGGCGGGGTGACTTCATTGATGTGGAGCCCAAGGGCGTGCATTATATGGACGTGTCGCCCAAACAATTAATTTCCGTGGCGGCGGGGTTGATTCCCTTCCTTGAGCATGATGACGCGAACCGCGCGTTGATGGGCTCGAACATGCAACGGCAGGCGGTGCCGCTGTTGATCACCGAGGCGCCGCTGGTGGCCACGGGTATGGAGCGGCGATTGGCCGAGGATTCCTGCGCGGTGGTGAAATCTGAAGTGGCCGGCAAAGTTGCTTCCGTCACCGGCGAGCGCATTATCATCACCAAGGATGGCGAAATGCCGGTCAACAAACGGAAATTCAAGCACGATCCGGAATCCGGAATGTGGGTTTATGAAATGCGCAAGTTCATGCGGTCCAACGCCGGTACCTGCGTTAACCAGAAACCGCTGGTGCACCTCAATGAAACTTTGATAAAAGGGCAAGTCATTGCCGATGGCCCCTGCACCGAGGATGGCGAACTGGCGCTCGGCAAGAATGTGCTCGTCGCCTTTATGCCGTGGAATGGCTACAACTTTGAGGATGCCATTATGCTCAGCGAACGGGTGGTGAAAGATGATGTGTTCACCTCTATCCATATCGCGGAATATGAAGTGAGCGCCCGCGATACCAAGCTTGGCCCGGAAGAAATCACGCGCGACATTCCAAATGTCGGCGAGGAAGCATTGGCGGATTTGAGCGCCGATGGTGTCATTCGCGTGGGCGCGGAAGTGAAGCCGGGCGACATTCTCGTTGGTAAAATCACGCCCAAAAGCGAAACCGAGCTGGCCCCGGAAGAGCGTTTGCTGCGCGCCATTTTTGGTGAAAAAGCGGCTGACGTCAAAGACACCTCGCTCAAAGTGCCCAGTGGGACTTACGGTATTGTGATGGATGTGAAGGTCTCCTCCAAAAAAGAGAAGGACACCAGGACGTCCAACAAAAAAGGCGAGAAACAGGTTGCCGACGAATTCAAGAAACGGCTCACTGATTTGCAGGAGCAACTCACCGAGGCGCTCTCGAATATTTTGCTCGGGGAAAAAATTCCGCTCGACGTGGTCAACAGTGAGACCGGCGAGATCATCATCCCTGCCAACCGCAAGATTACCAAAACCCTCCTGCGCAAGTTGGCGAGTGTGTATGATAAGATCGAGATCGATCCCTCGCCGATCCGCAACAAGATTAACGAAATTCTGGGGACCTTCCTCAAGCGTTTTGAGGATTTGAAAACGGCCCATGCCGATGAAGCGGACCGCGTGGAAGCGGGCAACGACATTGATCCCGGCGTGGTCAAGCAGGTGAAAGTTTACATCGCTTCCAAACGCAAGCTCTCGGTTGGCGACAAAATGGCCGGCCGCCACGGCAATAAAGGTGTGGTCGCCAAGATCGTGCCTGAGGAAGACATGCCTTATCTCAAGGACGGTACTCCGGTGGACATCGTGCTCAACCCCCTCGGTGTGCCATCGCGCATGAACGTGGGGCAGGTGCTCGAAACTCACCTCGGTTGGGCCGCCAAATTGCTGGGCCTACACTTTGCCACGCCAGTGTTCGATGGCATTCCGGAAACAGATATCCGCGATTACCTCAAACAGGCGACGGCATTGAGCAACGACCGGTTGGTCGGCGAAAACGGCAAGGCCTATCTGTACGACGGTCTCAGCGGCGATCGGTTCGACCAGGAAATCGTGGTTGGCTACATTTATATGATGAAGCTAGGCCACCTTGTGGCGGACAAAATTCACGCCCGTGCGGTGGGCCCGTACAGCCTCGTCACCCAGCAACCTCTGGGCGGCAAAGCGCAGTACGGCGGCCAGCGTTTCGGGGAAATGGAGGTGTGGGCGATGGAAGCGTACGGCGCGGCCTTCACCTTGCAGGAACTGCTCACCGTCAAGTCCGATGACGTGCAGGGACGCACCCGCATTTACGAGAGCATCGTGAAGGGCGACAATACACTGGACGCCGGCATCCCGGAATCCTTCAACGTGCTCGTCAAGGAAATGAAATCCCTCGGCCTCGAGGTGGGCGTGGGCTACACCAACCCCGCCGACAACCAAGCCGAAGCTGACGACACCCTGGCCATCCTCGCCAGCTAACCTGTAACCAACGTAATTTGGAAAAAATATGAGCGACACTGCCAATCAATCCGCCCGTGAATTGCTGGGACTCGAACGCGTGAACCTTGTGGATCACGTCGCCCTTTCCGTTGCCGGCCCCGAATCCATTCGGCGCTGGTCCAAAGGTGAGGTTAAAAACCCCGAGACCATCAACTATCGTACCTTCAAGCCCGAGAAAGGCGGCCTCTTTTGCGAACGCATTTTTGGCCCCGTCAAAGACTGGGAATGTTCCTGCGGCAAATACAAGCGCATCAAATATAAAGGCGTTGTTTGCGATCGCTGCGGCGTCGAAGTCACCCTCGCCCGCGTGCGCCGCGAGCGGATGGGCCACATCGATCTCTCCGTGCCGGCCACCCACATCTGGTTTTTCAAATGCATGCCCTCGCGCCTCGGCTTGATGTTGGATATGACCGGCCGCCATCTCGAGCGCGTCATTTACTACGAGGATTATCTCGTAGTGGATCCCGGCGAAACGCCACTGGTGCAAAATCAATTGCTTACCGAAGAAGAATTCCGCGAAGCCAAAGCAACTTACGGCCCGGAATCTTTCGAAGCCGCGATGGGTGCGCAGGCAGTGCACGATGCACTTTCTCGAATTGATCTCGCTGCGGGCGTGGTGGAATTGCAGGAAGCGATGACCAAAACGCGCTCCAAACAAATCCGCAAAAAACTCGCCAAACGCATCAAGCTCTTTCAGGGCTTTGAAGCCTCCGGTTCGCGTCCGGAATGGATGGTACTTACGGTGCTGCCCGTGATCCCGCCGGACTTGCGCCCACTCGTGCCATTGGAAGGCGGCCGCTTTGCGACCAGTGATTTGAATGATTTATATCGTCGCGTCATCAACCGCAACAACCGCCTGAAAAATCTCACGCAGTTGAAGACCCCCGAGGTTATCATCCGCAATGAAAAACGGATGTTGCAGGAAGCGGTGGATGCGTTGTTCGACAACGGTCGCCATGGGCGCGCCGTGACCGGCGCGGGCAATCGCGCATTAAAAAGTCTTTCCGATATGCTCAAGGGCAAAGGCGGCCGCTTCCGCCAAAACCTGCTCGGCAAGCGCGTGGATTATTCCGGCCGCTCGGTGATTGTCGTCGGGCCGGAGCTGAAGCTGCACCAATGCGGGTTGCCCAAAAAAATGGCGCTCGTGTTATTCGAGCCATTCATCATCCGTCGTCTCAAAGAATTGGGTTACGTGCACACCGTGCGTTCCGCCAAAAAACTCATCGAGCGTCAAACCTCCGAAGTTTGGGATGTGCTCGAAGAAGTTACCAAAGGCCATCCGGTATTGCTTAACCGTGCGCCCACTTTGCACCGTCTTTCCGTGCAGGCATTCGAGCCGGTGTTGATTGAAGGCGAGGCGATCCGTGTGCATCCGCTGGTGTGTACCGCATACAACGCGGACTTCGATGGCGACCAAATGGCGGTGCATTTGCCACTCTCCGTGGAGGCACAAATGGAAGCGCGCCTGTTGATGCTGGCACCCAACAATATTTTCAGCCCGTCAAGCGGTCGGCCGATTATGACGCCTACGCAGGACATCACGCTCGGTTGCTACTATCTCACGGTGAATCCGGAGAAGATGAACAAGAAGAAGTACAAGGAGAACAACCGGAAAATATTGTTTGGCGACAAATTCGAAGTGCTCTTTGCGCTGGACGAAGGTGTGGTTGACACGCACACCACCATTCGCCTGGCGAATCCCGATCACGGCAAGGAAACGGTCTACGGTAATTCTGAAGACGTCATCATCGAGACCACCGTCGGCCGCGTGATTTTCAGCGAGATTTGGCCCGAGGAATTGGGCTTCGCAAATTTCGAAGTTGGCAAAGCTAAGATTGGCGATCTCATTGCTGATTCTTACAAACAAGCTGGTCACGCAAAAACGGTGGAAACCCTCGACCGCCTCAAAGAACTTGGGTTCCGGGAGGCCACCAAATCCGGCGCTTCCATTGGCATTGATGATATGATCATCCCGAAGGAAAAAGGTCAGGAAATCAAAGGTGCCGAAAAGGAAATCGCCGACGTAGAGAAACAATACCGCAAGGGCGTCATCACGCCGGGCGAGCGTTACAACAAGATCATCGATATTTGGACGCACGCAACGGATAAGATTTCCAACGTGATGCTGCAAACGCTCGAGGCCAATCAGGGCAAAGAAGAGTACAACCCCGTTGCCCTCATGGTGGATTCCGGTGCGCGTGGTAACCGCCAGCAAGTCCGGCAGCTCGCCGGCGTGCGCGGACTGATGGCCAAGCCCAGCGGTGACATCATCGAGAAACCCATCCTCTCAAACTTCCGCGAGGGCCTTACGGTGCTGGAATACTTCATCTCCACTCACGGCGCCCGAAAAGGCTTGGCTGATACTGCGCTCAAAACCGCTGACTCCGGCTACATGACCCGCAAGCTCGTGGACGTGGCGCAGGATGTCATCATTCAGGAAATGAATTGCGGCACCAACAACGGCATTTGGGTTGAGGCGATTCAAGAAGGTGAAGAGGAAGTCGTGCATTTGGCAGATCGCCTGGTGGGCCGACACTCGTGCGACAGCATCATCAACCCCATCAAGCCCGATGAAAAACTCATCAAAGCCGGCGTGGAATTTGACGAAGCCCACGCCAAGGCCATTGAAGATGCCGGCATCGACAAAGTGAAAGTGCGCTCCGTACTCACCTGCGAAAACAAGCAGGGCGTCTGCGCCCATTGCTACGGCCGCAACCACGCCACCGGCTATACCGCCGAGCTTGGGCAGGCGGTGGGCATTATTGCCGCACAATCCATTGGCGAGCCCGGCACGCAGCTGACTATGCGGACCTTCCACATTGGCGGCACCGCTTCTTCGGTCTTTAAGCAGCCGGAAATCAAAGCCAAGAAAGCCGGCGTGGTTCAATACGAAGGCCTCCGCATTGTGGATCTGCAGGATGGCAGCCACATTGTGCTTAACAAAAACGGCTCTGTCATCGTGCGCGATGCCAAGACGGATGCCGAATTGGAAACCTACGACATCCCCATCGGCGCTGTGATCACCGTGGCGAATGGCGATAAGGTTAAATCCGGCGAAACGTTCGTGCAATGGGATCCATACAACGTGCCGATTCTTTCGGAGAAAAAAGGCCGCATTCGATTCCACGACATCATCGAGGGCGTCACCATGGAAATGGAAGTGGACGAAGCCACCGGCCAGGATTCAATGGTCGTCATCGAGCACAAAGAAGATCTGCATCCGCAAATCATCATTGAAGACTCGAAAAAGGAAGTCGTTGCCAATTACCCCATCCCCGCCGGAGCGCACGTGCAGGTGGGCGATAACGACACCATCCAAGCCGGCACGCTGCTGGCCAAGACGCCGCGCAAAACGTCCAAGACCAAAGACATCACCGGCGGTTTGCCGCGGGTCTCGGAACTCTTCGAAGCGCGCCAGCCAAAGGATGCTGCGGAGATTGCCCGGATCGACGGCAAGGTCGACTTCGGAGCCATCGTGCGCGGCAAGCGCACGGTCATCGTGCAGGATCAGGAATCCGGCGAGGAAGAGGAGCACATGATTCCGATCGGCAAACACGTCATCGTTTTCAAAGACGATATCGTGAAGAAAGGCCAGCAACTTACTGAAGGCCCGATGGTGCCGCATGACATTCTTGAGGTGCTCGGCGTGAGCGCACTGCAAGCTTTTCTGGTTAACGAAGTGCAGGAAGTGTATCGATTGCAGGGCGTGACCATCGCCGACAAGCACATCGAAATGATCGTGCGCCAAATGCTGCGCAAAGTGAAAATCACCGAGCCCGGCGACACCACGTTCTTGTGGGGCGAACAAATCGACCGCTTGGCGTTCGAGGCAGAAAACGAGCGCGTTGAAAACATGGGGGGCCAACCTGCCGAAGCGAGCCCCGTGCTCCTCGGCATCACAAAGGCCTCCATCGAGACCGAGAGCTTTTTATCCGCCGCAAGTTTCCAGGACACCACGCGCGTGTTGACCGAGGCCGCCACCTTGGGCAAAAAAGACACCCTACGTGGGTTCAAGGAAAACGTAATTATGGGGCACATTATCCCCGCCGGCACGGGATTTGACGGCCATCGCAACCTCAGCCTCGACCCGCAAGTCGAGGAAGTGGAAGCTGTGGAAGCACCGAATCTGCTGCTCGATGACGAAGAGGAAATGGCAAGTTAGAGTTTTTGAAAGAAAAACCGGCTAAAAGGTCGGAATTGGGGGGCATAACGCCTCCCGGGATTTTCCCGAAAATAATTCATAAAACTTGTTGCAACGGGATTTTACTTTGGTATTATCCCGCCCCCGAATCGCTTGCCGACGCGGACAACGCGCGGGCAAGCGAACTATTTTTTATAATGCCGACAATTAATCAGCTGGTCCGAAAAGGACGGAAACGGACGAAAGAGAAGAGCGCTTCTCCCGCGCTCGAGAACTGTCCTTTCCGGCAGGGCGTGTGCCTGCAGGTGTACACGCGGACCCCGAAGAAGCCGAACTCCGCGATGCGAAAAGTTTGTAAGGTGCGCCTCACCAACGGGAACGAGATTATCGCCTACATCCCGGATGAGGGACACAGTTTGCAGGAGCACTCCATCGTGCTCGTGCGGGGTGGTCGGATCAAGGATTTGCCAGGTGTGCGTTACCACGTGGTACGCGGCACCCGCGATGCTGCCGGCGTGGAGAAGCGCCGGGTGAGCCGTTCCAAGTACGGCGTGAAACGCCCGAAGGCCGGCAAGAAGAAATAAGGATTTTATATGTCACGCAGACGCAGAGCAGTTAAACGCACGATACGCACCGACGCCCGCCATCACAGCCGGCTCATCGGGCGTTTGGTGAACACCATTATGAAATGCGGCAAGCGCAATCTCGCGCAAAGCCTGGTGTATGATGCGTTCGACCAAATTAGCGAGAAGCAGGAAGGCGCCACGCCGCTGGAAGTGTTGCAACGCGCCGTGGAAAACGCCAAGCCGCGTTTAGAAGTAAAGAGCCGCCGCGTGGGGGGCGCCACTTATCAAGTGCCGCTGGAAGTCACCGGCGAACGTTCCGAAGCATTGGCCCTGCGTTGGATCGTGGGATTTGCCAAGGCCAAAAAAGGCACGCCAATGAAACGGGCGTTGGCCAACGAAATTCTTGATGCGTATAACGGTGAAGGCAATTGCATTCGCCGCCGCGATGAGGTCCACCGGATGGCACAGGCCAACAAGGCATTTGCCCATTTCCGCTGGTAAAAACAATTTGGATTGTGAGACGCCCCGAGCGTGGATTTATCGGGGCGTTTTTTAATCCAAACCAACGATGGAAACATTGACTGACATAGATACAAAAGCACTGAACTCGCCGGACCGCGAGTACACACTGGAGCGCACCCGGAACATCGGGATTGCGGCGCATATTGATGCCGGCAAAACCACGACCACCGAGCGCATCCTTTTTTACACGGGCCTCTCGCACAAAATCGGCGAGGTGCACGACGGCAACACCGTCACCGACTGGATGGAACAGGAGCGCGAGCGCGGCATCACAATTACCAGCGCGGCCACCACTTGTTTTTGGACGCAAAAGCCCGATGGCACTGATAAGCTGTGGGAAGGCGTCGCCCATCGCGTCAACATTATCGACACCCCCGGCCACGTGGATTTCACCGCCGAGGTGGAGCGCTCCATGCGGGTGCTCGACGGCGCGGTTGCCGTATTTTGCGCCGTCGCCGGTGTGCAGCCGCAGTCCGAAACCGTCTGGCGGCAGGCGACTAAGTACGGCGTGCCCCGCATTGCGTTCATCAATAAGATGGATCGTACCGGCGCGAACTTTAATAGTGTGGTCGCCGAAATGCGCGAGAAACTTGGTGCGTACGCGTATCCGGTGGGCATCCCGATTGGTGCGGAAGAAAATCTCCGCGGCGTCATTGATGTCATCAGCCAAAAGGCACTCATTTACGATGAGTCCGAAGAGCTCGGCACAAAGATTAACGTGGAGGAAATTCCGGTTGAGTTGAAAGAAGAAGCCGAGTTGGCTCTCGCCGAATTGATCGAAGCGGTCGGCGACAAAGACGACGAGGTGATGGAAATGATCCTCAACGAAACGCCGGTTGATAATTTAACGCTCAAACACGCCATCCGCCGCCTTACCGCTGCCAATGAATTGGTGCCGGTTCTTGGGGGGTCCGCCTTCAAAAACAAAGGCGTGCAACCGATGGTTGATGCGGTCATCGATTACCTGCCATCCCCGCTGGACGTGGAAGCCGCCGAGGCTGCCGATGTGGATGATGAAAACGAAATCACCACGCTGCCCGCCGACGACAATGCCCCGTATTGTTCGCTGGCATTCAAACTTTGGACTGATCCGTTTGCCGGCAAACTGGTGTTCTTCCGCGTCTACAGCGGCTCCATCAGCAAGGGCGACACTCTATATAACCCGCGCACCCGCCGCAAAGAGCGCGTGAACCGGATTATGATGATTCAGGCCGACAAACGCGAAGAGGTGGAGACGGTGTACGCCGGCGACATCGCCGCGCTCGTGGGTGTTCGCAACATTACTACTGGCGACACGCTGTGCACGCCGGATCTCGATGTGTGCCTCGAGCCGCCGACTTTCCCGGAGCCTGTCATCTCCATGGCCATCGAGCCAGAAACCAAGGCCGATCAGGAAAAAATGTCCGAAGGCCTTCAGCGTTTGGCCGAGGAAGATCCGACTTTCCGCTGTTACACACACGAAGAAACCGGCCAGCTGTTGATTGCCGGAATGGGTGAGCTACACTTGGAAATTATTTGTGATCGACTGCGCCGTGAGTTTGGCGTCACCGCCACGTCCGGCGCGCCGCAAATTGCTTACCGCGAAACCATCACCAAAGCCGCTGAAGGCGTTGGCAAGTTTGTGAAACAATCCGGTGGTCGCGGCCAGTACGGCCACGCGGTCATCACCCTTGAGCCCAATGAAGAAGAGGGCATTCTCATCGAGAATAAAATCGTGGGCGGCGTGATTCCCAAGGAATACATACCGGCGGTTCAAGCCGGCATCGAAGAGACCATCCGCAGCGGCGTACTCGCCGGATTCGAGATGATCAATCTCAAAGTGCAAATCATTGATGGTTCGTACCACGAAGTGGACTCCAACGAGCTGGCTTTCAAAATGGCCGGCATCTTCGCGCTCAAAGACGCGGTGGCCAAAGCCAAACCCATTTTGTTGGAGCCGGTGATGAAAGTGGAATGCACCACGCCCGATCAATATCAGGGCGACCTCATTGGCGATCTCAATCGTCGGCGCGGCAAAGTGCAGGGCATCGACAGCAAACCCTCCGGCACCATCATTAATGCCGAAGTGCCGCTGGCCGAGATGTTCGGCTACGCCACCGCCATCCGCTCACTTTCCAGCGGCCGTGCTTCCTACAGCATGGAGCCGTTGACATTCGAACCCGTTCCGCAGAGCATTGCGGACGAAATCCTCGACAAGGCACCCAAAAAGGCTGCTCGAGCTTAGGTATTTTTATGGCCGGAAATCAAATTAGAATCAGACTCAAAGGCTTCGACCACCGCGTGCTCGATCGCTCCTCACAGGAAATTGTGGAGACCGTCAAGCGCACCGGCAGTCGCGTGGCCGGCCCCATCCCGTTGCCCACCCGCCGCGAGCGGTTCACCATGACCCGCTCTCCGCACGTTGACAAAAAGAGTCAGGAGACATTCGAGCAACGCACCCACAAACGGCTCATCGACATTCTCGCTCCCACGCCCAACACCATCGATGAATTGAAAAAACTGAACCTCCCCGCCGGCGTGGATATTAACATTAGAATTTTCTAGCAACATGGTTGGATTGATTGGCAAAAAAATTGGCACCACGCGCGTCTACGACGACGCCGGGAATGCCGTGTGCGTCACCGTGATTCACACCGGCGAAAACCGCGTCGTTCAGTGCAAAACCGCTGACGGCAAAGACGGCTACAACGCGGTGCAAATCGGGTACGACGATCAAAGCCACAAAAACCGTGTCACCCAGCCGATGCAGGGACACTTCAAAAAACACAATGCCGAAGCCACTAAATGGGTAAAAGAATTCCGCGATTTCAGCCTCGAAGTGCAGCCGGGCGATACTGTGCCGGTGACGGTGTTTGAGCCGGGCGATCATGTGGACGCCATCGCCCGCACCAAAGGCCGCGGCTTTCAAGGCGTGGTTAAACGCTGGAACTTCGGCGGCGGTCCTGCCTCTCACGGTCAAAAAGGCTGGTTCCGTCGGCCCGGATCCATCGCCGCCGGCTCCACCCCGGGTTGGGTGAGTAAGGGCAAAAAGATGCCCGGCCATATGGGCCAACGCCAGCGTACGGTGCAAAATTTGAAAATCGTGCAAGTGCGCGAGGAAGATCAGTTATTGCTCGTGAAAGGCGCTATCCCCGGAGCCAATGGCGATTACGTGGTCATCCGCGAGGCCAAGAAAAAACCGAAGGCCACAAAGTAACTGGAGAAATTTTTGATGGAACTTAAAGTACAGACACTAAGCGGCGAGGAAACGGGAACGTATTCCGTCGGCTTTGATGTCATTCAAGACGAAAAGGGCGAGCAAGCCGTGCACGACACAGTGGTGGCGTATATGGCCGCCCAACGTAGCGGCACGGCCAAAGCCAAAGATCGCGGCGAAGTGAGCGGCACCGGCAAAAAACCGTGGCGCCAAAAAGGCACCGGTCGCGCCCGGACGGGTTCGCGCCGCACCAATATTTTCTCCGGCGGCGGCGTAGTGCACGGCCCCGTGCCGCGTGATTATTCCAAGAAGGTCAACGCCAAAACCCGCACGCTCGCTTTGCGCAAGGCACTCAGCGAACGGCTGAAAGACGGCGAAGTGACCGTGGTGGTCGATCTCAAACTGGAGACCAAAAAAACTAAAGCCCTCAGCGCCCAACTCGACGCCATTGATACGGAAGCCAAAACGCTTTTGCTTGTGGATGCCGATGCCAGCCAGAACGACAATCTTTGCCTCGCCTCGCGGAATATTCCGCTGGTGGAACTCGCCGAGGCGAGCAGCTTGAATACGTATCAAGTGCTGCGCCCCGATCGCATCGTCATCACCCAAGCCGGCCTCGATGCGGTGGCCGGTCGTCTCAAATAAGGAACGCCATGGATTCATTTACTATTATTAAAGGCGTTTGGGACAAGGAGAAAACCCAAATCCAGCGCGACCTGTACAACCAGCGCCGCACCGAGGGCATGAAGGAATCTTGCGCGCCGCAATACTCGTTTGTAGTTGATCGCCGCGCCAATAAATTCCAAATCCGCAAAGCGGTGCAGGAGCTGTTCAAAGTGGGCGTCACTAACGTGAACACGATGACGGTGCGCGGCAAAGTGAAACGCGGCCGCACCAAGATGGCGGGCTTCACCGGTAACTGGAAAAAAGCTGTCGTCACCCTCAAAGAAGGCGAATCCATCGAACTCGTTTAAGAAAGAATTTCCCGATGCCTATCCGATCTTACAAACCCACCACCCCCTCGATGCGCTACATCAAGCGCTCGACCTTCGAGGAGATCACCAAGACCAAGCCTGAAAAGGCGTTGGTGAAAATCCGTAAGAGAACCGGCGGACGCAACAATCGCGGCCGTGTCACCATGCGCGGCATCGGCGGTGGTGCGAAACAAAAGATTCGCAACGTCGATTTCAAGCGCCGGTTTTCCCGTAAAACGTTCGGCGAAGACGCCACGGTGACGGCAAAAGTTGTCGCAATTGAGTACGATCCCATGCGTTCGGCGCGTATTGCGTTGCTTGAGTACGAAGGTGGCGAGAAGCGTTACATTATTGCTCCGCACAAACTTGGCGTGGGCGATAGTGTTCAAAGCGGGCCCAATGCCGAGCCGGAAATCGGCAGTGCGTTGCCGCTCAAGAACGTACCGCTCGGCGCAACGATTCATAATATTGAAATCACCCCCGGTCGTGGCGGCCAAATCGTTCGCTCAGCGGGTGGTGCTGCTACACTGATGAGCCGTGACGGCGGGATGGCGCAAATCAAACTGCCTTCCGGCGAGATTCGTCGTGTCAAAGAAATTTGCTGGGCCACCATTGGTCAAGTGGGCAATACCGACCACGAAAACCAGGTCATCGGTAAAGCTGGTAACTCGCGGCATCGCGGCATTCGGCCCATTACCCGTGCGGTGGCAAAGAACCCCGTCGACCACCCGATGGGTGGTGGCGAAGCGAAGACCTCCGGAGGCGGGCATCCGGTTACACCGTGGGGCGTTATCACTCGTGGTTTCAAAACCCGTTCCAAGAAAAAGTATTCCAACAAATTCATCCTTGTGCGTCGCGATGGTCGGCCGATGAAACGCAAATAATTAAATCGCATGGCACGTTCAATTAAAAAAGACTGGTTCGTGGAACCCAAGCTGATGGCGAAGGTTCAGGTCCAAAAAGAGAGTGGCCAAAACCGGCCTATCAAAACATGGTATCGCCGCTGCGCCATCCATCCGGATTTCGTGGGGCACACTTTTAATGTTCACAACGGTAAAACGTTTTTGCCGGTGTTCGTCACTGAGAACATGGTCGGTCATAAGCTGGGCGAATTTTCACCCACCCGCGTGTTCAAGGGGCACAGCGCCCACGTGAAGAGGGAGACCAAATAATGGAATTTACCTGCACCACCCGCAATGTTCGGATGTCGGCCAAGAAAGTGCGCGAGGTCACCCGCCAACTGTTGCCGAGGAAAAATAACAAAGGCGAAAAAGAGGGAATGCTGGTAAGCAGGGCGCAGGCTGTGCTCTCCGCGATCCCGCGTAAATCTGCGCGCTTCATTGAGAAGACACTCAACACCGCACTGCACAATGCCGAGCATATCGGCGCGGAATGGAATCTTACCGAGGTGCAGGAAAAAGTGGCCAAGCTCAAGCAGGACATTGAAAACCATTCGGACGAAAACGGTATCATCCAGCGTAAGCACCGCCATTTGATCACCAAACTGGCCAAGCTCGAGACGTACCTGGACAACGGTGGCAAAGTGAACACCGGCAATTTGCGCATCAAAAGTGCGATGGCCACTTCGGCCACGCCGTTGCGCCGTTGGATGACCCGCGCCCGCGGCGGCGGCTCTGTCATTCTTAAGCGCTGCACGCATATCCGCATCACCCTTTCCGACGATTTTAGCGACGACCAATAACATGGGACAAAAAACCAATCCAATCGGGCTTCGCACCGCGGTCACCAAGGACTGGGCATCGAAGTGGTATTCCGACAAGAAGAACTTCGCCGCGTTCATGGCTGAAGATCGAGCAATTCGAGATTTGCTTTACGGCAAGCTCGAGAACGCTGCGGTCACCAAGATTCTCATCGAGCGCGCCGCCCAACGCGTACGCATCAAAATTCTCACCGCCCGTCCCGGCGTGGTCATTGGCCGTCGTGGCGCGGAAATTGATGTGATCAAGGAAGAGCTTGCGCGCATGACCAGCAAGGAAGTGTACGTGGACATTCAGGAAATCCGGCAACCCGAAACCGACGCCCAACTGGTTGCTGAGAATGTGAAGATGCAGCTGGAGCGCCGCATCGCCTATCGCCGCGCAATGAAGCGTGCGGTGCAAACGGCAATGGATTTTGGCGCCGAAGGCATTCGCATCCGGTGCGCCGGACGACTGGGCGGATCTGAGATCGCTCGCGTGGAGCAATATCTCGAGGGCCGTGTGCCGTTGCACACATTGCGTGCGACCATTGATTACGGCTTCACCGAAGCCAAAACCAAAGCCGGTTTGCTGGGCATTAAATGCTGGATTTGTAAGGGCGAAGATTCCCCTGGAAAATCCGGTGAAGAAGAAGTCATCGAGACCGGCGCCTCCAAGGGCAAACAATAACAACTTAAAACCGAACGCTTAGAAAAATAATTTAATGGCCGCCACAATTCCAGCTCGAGTTAAGTACCGCAAAATGCACCGCGGCAGCCGTGCCGGCATTGCGTGGAAGGGCAGCAATGTCTCGTTCGGCGAATTCGGCCTGCAAGCGCTCGACCGCTGCTGGCTCACCACCCAGCAAATCGAAGCCTGCCGCCAAACCATCACCCGCAAAATGAAACGGCGCGGCAAAGTTTGGATTCGCGTGTTCCCGCAAAAATCTTACACCAAGAAACCGTTGGAAGTGCGGATGGGCAAAGGCAAAGCCAACGTTGAAGGCTGGGTCGCCGTGGTGCGCCCGGCAAATATGCTCTTTGAAGTCGGTGGCGTGAGCGAAAGCCTGGCCCGCGACGCCATGCGCCTCGCCGCAGCTAAACTGCCGATCCCAACCCGATTTGTGACCCGACTGTAGTAGCATGAAGACGAAAGAAGAAATTAACGAAATGCCCGCCGCCGAATTGCGCGAGCAAGTGCTGCTGACCAAGCAGGAGCTGTTCAGTCTCACCCTGTTAAAGGGTGGCGGTCTGGAGAAGCCCCATCGCATTCCATTACTGCGCAAACAAATCGCGCGGCTCGAGACGCGGCTCACGCTGCTCCGCAAACAAGCCGAAGCTGCAACCGTGGCCGCCAACTAATTTTATCCATGAGCGAAACCCAAGAAAAACATCGCAAAGAACGCAGCGGCGAAGTCATCTCCAACAAGATGACCCAAACCATCGTGGTGCGCGTGAAGCGCCGCATCAAGCATCCGCTGTACAAAAAAGTGATCACCAAGTTTAAGAAATATTACGTGCACGATGCCGAGAGTGTCGCCCAGCCGGGCAATCACGTGCGCATCCGCGAAACCCGCCCGATCAGCAAACTGAAACGCTGGGAGTTGGTGGAAGTCGTTCGATAGCACGAGACAGCAGGAAAAGAATTATGCTCCAACTTTGTTCAGTATGTGAAGTGGCCGATAACAGCGGCGCGAAGCGTGCCGCCATCATTGGCGTGCTCGGCGAACGCAAGAGTTACGGCGAGATCGGCGATGTCGTGAAGGCCCACATCAAAGAGGCCGCTCCCGATGGTGCGGTGAAGAAGAGCGAGGTGGTTGACGCCGTCATCGTTCGCACCAAGAAAGCCATTCGCCGCAGTGATGGCTCGTACCTGCGATTTGATAACAACGCGGTGGTCATTATTGACGCCGACAAAAACCCGCGCGGCACCCGCATTTTTGGCCCCGTGGCCCGCGAGTTGCGCGAAAAGAAATTCATGAAAATCATTTCCCTCGCACCGGAGGTTCTGTAATGGCTGAAAAAACTCAAGGCAAGAAAAAGCAAAACCGCGTGCGGCGCGATGATCAGGTGAAAATTCTCGCCGGCGAACACCGCGATGCCGAAGGCAAGGTCATCCGTATCCTCGCCGACAATAATCGCGTGGAAGTGGAGATCGAGGGCCTTGCTGAAGACGATATGATCGTGAAGCACCAAAAGCGCAGCACAGAATTCCCGAATGGCACACGCCTCCGTTTGAATCCGACGCTTCACATTTCCAATGTGATGAAGCTCGACCGTTGGAACGCGCGCGCGCAGAAGAAAGCACAATGAAACCCAGACTTTACAGCAAATATCACGAGGAAGTGAAACCGGGCCTGAAGAAGGACCGGAAATATACCAACCTGCATCAAGTGCCGCGCATTGAGAAAATCATCGTGCACATGGGGCTCGACGCCACGCTGGAAAAATCCGCGTTGGAAGATGCAATCAACGACATGAAAACGATTACTGGCCGCAAACCGGTGGTTGATCTCGCTCGGAAGAGTGTTTCGAATTTCAAGCTGCGCGAAGGCATGCCCATCGGTTGTCACGTCACACTGCGCCGCGAAGTGATGTACGAGTTTCTCGATCGCCTCACCGCCGCTGCGCTGCCGCGTATTCGCGACTTCCGCGGCATCAACCCAAAATCATTTGACGGTCACGGCAACTATTCCATGGGCATCACTGAGCAATCTATTTTCCCGGAAATCGAGATGGATAAAGTAAAGCGCACCCAGGGCATGGACGTCACCATCGTGACCACTGCCGGGACGAACGACGAGGCGCTGGATCTGCTCACTCGCATGGGGATGCCATTCGCTCGCAATAAAAAAGCGCCCGCGGCTGAGCCTGAAGCACCGGCGGAAGAAGCTCCGGCCACCGAGAGTAAAGACAGCGAATAATTAGGATAATTTAATATGGCCAAGAAATCGTGGATTGAACGGAACCAGCGCAAAGAGCGCACGGTGGTGAAATATGCCGAGCGGCGTAAAGAAATGAAGGCAGCGGGCGATTACGCCGGACTGGCGCTCCTGCCACGCAATGCCTCCCCCGTGCGGGTAGTGAATCGCTGCCATGTCACCGGACGCCGACACGGCTTCATCCGCAAATTCGGCATGAGCCGCATCGCCTTTCGTGAGGCAGCGTTAAGCGGGATGATCCCGGGCGTCACCAAAGCCAGTTGGTAATAATTTAATACAATGGATCCCGTCGCAGACATGCTCACCAGTATTCGGAACGCCAATATGGCGACCAATCCGGATTGTTCCGTGCCCTATTCCAAGCTCAAGGAAAACGTGGCCCACATTCTCAAGGAAGAAGGCTACATCACCAGCTATCAAGTCACCGGATCGGGTGTCATCAAGCGGCTTGAAGTGGCACTCAAATATAACGGCCGTAAGGGCGTGATTGCGGGCATCAAAAAAATCAGCAAGCCCGGCCTGCGCAAGTACGTGGGTGCCGGCGAGATGCCGCGGGTGCTCGGCGGTTTGGGCGTGGCGATTATTTCCACGTCGGAGGGCGTGATGAGCGGCGCCAGTGCGCGCGAAAAGAAAGTGGGCGGTGAAGTGCTGGCTCACGTTTGGTAATTAAAACTTTTTAGAGGAACAACGATGTCAAGAATTGGTAAAATGCCCGTGCCCGTGCCGAGTACCGTGAAGGTCAATCTCAGCGGTCGGACGATTTCGGCGGAAGGCCCCAAGGGCAGTCTCAAGCTGGATCTCCCCGAGCGCACCGAAGCCAAGCTGGAGGATGATCAAATTATCGTCACCCGCGAAAACGACGAGAAACGCTCCAAGGCCATGCACGGCCTCGCACGCAGTCTCATCAACAACATGGTGATGGGCGTGGACAAAGGGTTTGTCAAAAAACTTGAGATCCACGGCGTCGGCTTCAAAGCCGCCGTGAAGGGGCAGAAGCTCAACCTGTTGCTCGGCTACTCACACGAGATCAATCACGTCATTCCACAAGGCATCACCGTCACCGTGGAAAACGACACCAACGTTACGATCGAAGGCGCGGATAAAGCCGTTGTTGGCAAAATGGCCGCCGAGGTGCGTAGCTACTACCCAGTGGAGCCGTACAAAGGTAAGGGCGTGCGCTACAGCGACGAACACGTCATCCGCAAACAGGGCAAACAAGTTCAATAAGGAAATTTCGATGAGACCCGAACAGAAACGCAAAATCGCACAACGCCGCCGCTGGCGGATTCGCAAAAAACTCCACGGCACCGCTGCGCGCCCACGCATGGCCGTTCGCTTTACCGAGCGCAACATTTACGTGCAATTCATCAACGACGACGAAGGTTGCACACTGGCCTCCGCGTCCA
The DNA here is from genome assembly GCA_014382585.1 of Limisphaerales bacterium. Lineage (NCBI taxonomy): Bacteria > Pseudomonadati > Verrucomicrobiota > Verrucomicrobiia > Limisphaerales > Limisphaerales bacterium. The sequence goes on from JACNJL010000026.1 coordinate 40,722, forward strand.
CCCGCCACAAGGCGCAGGCTGGCCGTGAAACACTCGCCGCCAACAAAGCCGGTGCTGAAGTGGTCGGCCAAGCCGCCGGCGAAGCCGCCAAAGCCGTAGGAATCAGCAAAGTAATTTTTGACCGCTGCGGCGCGCGTTACGTGCAGGATGGTAAAATCGACATCTTCGCCCACGCGGCAACCCGCGCCGGATTAGATTTTGGTCTCGATTTAGAAAAGAAATCCGCCAAATCCGCAAAAGCCGCCAAGGAAGAGAAGGCCGAAAAGCCGAAGAAGGAAAAAAAGGAAAAGAAACCCAAAAAAGAAAAAAAGGCCGAGCAGGCTGGCCCGGCCGAGAAGGCCAAGCAGGCTGAAGTGACCGAGCCGATTGCGGAAACAGAAAAAGCCGAGGCCGGCAAATAATTTAACCTGAATTAAACGATCATCAACGTGGCAGAGGAAACAACAACACCAATCACCCCCCCCGCACCAGCTGCATCCCCGGCTGAAGCGGCCCCCGCAGCACCTGCAGCAAACACCCCCGCGCCCGCGGCGCAAAATGATCGTGGCCCTCGTGGTGGTGGTGGTGGCAATCGTGGTGGTGGCGGACGTGGCGGCAATCGTCGCGGAGGCCCTCGCGAACGTCGCGCGCCCGCCGTGGTGACCGATTCCGAAGGGAACGAACTGACCGAGAAAGTGGTTTTCATTAACCGCTCGAGCAAAGTGGTGAAGGGCGGTCGACGATTTGGATTTAGCGCATTGGTGGTCACCGGAAACCACAAGGGCGGCGTCGGTGTGGGCATCGGCAAAGCCCGCGAAGTGATCACCGCCATTCAAAAGGGCAACGAAGATGCCCGCCGAAAAATGGTGAAAGTACGGCTTCACGGTGCCACATTGCCGCACGAAGTGTATTCCGTATTTGATGGCGCGCGCGTGTTGCTGCGGCCTGCCTCGCCTGGTACCGGCATCATCGCCGGCAAGACCGTTCGCGCGGTGCTCGAAAGCGCCGGCGTCCGCGATGTGCTTAGCAAATCACTGGGATCGAATAACCCGGCCAATGTGGCCAAAGCCACCATGCAAGCGTTGGAAAGTTTGCGACTGCGCGAGGATGTGTACAAGGCGCGCGGGAAAAAATCAGACTAACTTTTAAGGAGAAATTTATCATGCGATTGCACGACCTCAAACCCAGACCCGGCTCCAAGTCCCGCCGCAAACGTGTGGGCCGCGGCCCCGGCAGTGGCCGGGGAAAAACCAGCACCCGAGGCCATAAGGGCCAAAATTCCCGCGCTGGCAGCAGCACTCGTGCCACCTTTGAGGGCGGTCAGATGCCCTACATCCGTCGCCTTCCCAAGCGCGGGTTCAATAATTTTGTTCATCGGGTCGATTATTTGGCGGTGAATTTAGAAGCGCTTGAAGCCCATTTTGACGAAGGCGCCACCGTGGACGTTGCAGCTATCATCGCCAAGGGCCTAGCCAACGGCAAAGGCAATGTGAAGGTGAAAATCTTGGGCACGGGTGAGTTGAAGAAAAAACTTTCCGTGACCGCTCATAAATTTAGTGCTTCCGCTCAGTCAGCCATTGAGGCGGCGGGCGGCAGTTGTACCGCGCTCATCGCGGCTGCTCCGGCAAACGAACCGGCAACGGAGGAATAATCACGCCTCATGTTCGCCCGGTATTTCCAAACCCTCAGCAATTGCTTTAAGATTCCGGAACTCCGGAGTCGAATTGTTTTTACGTTGTTGCTGCTGTTGGTGTGTCGGTTGATAGCGCAAGTGCCGGTTCCCGGACTGGACGGGTTTGCTCTTTCTGAGTACTTCAAAATTCTTGCTGAAAAGCAGTCCAGCGAAGGCGGGACCTCCTTGCTCGGCATGTACAGCATGTTTACCGGAGGGGCGATGGAGCGTTGTGCTTTGGGGTCGCTTGGCATCATGCCGTATATCAGTGCCACAATTATTTTGCAGTTGATGACTGCAGTGGTGCCTTCTCTGAGTAAACTATCCCGTGAGGAAGGTGGTCGCACACAGATCATTAAATACGGTCGATACCTCACCGTGTTGCTTTGTCTTGGTCAGGGGTTTGTGATGAGCATGGGATGGGAGCATCCCTCAAAAATTCCAGGTTTCGAACAATTCGAAGGTGAATTGGTGATTGGCGCGGCGGACTGGTGGTACCATTTGCGGACCACGTTGCTCCTGACTACCGGCACGGTGATACTCATGTGGTTGGGTGAACAGATTACCGAACGAGGCATTGGCAATGGTATTTCACTGGTCATCACCGTAGGCATTATCGCCCAGATAGATACGGCTGTGTTCTCATTTTATGAGATGTTTGCCAAAAATGATGCGCATGCGTTCAAAGGCGTGTTACTGGTGGGTCTGTTGTTAGCAGTGGTGGGGGCGGTGATTGCCGTCACCCAGGCGATGCGAAAAATTCCGGTTCAATATGCCCAGCGCACTGTGGGCCGTAAGCAATATCAAGGTGGTTCGACCTACTTTCCTTTACGCGTCAACTATGCGGGGGTGATGCCGATCATTTTTGCTCAGGCGATCATGATGTTTCCGGCGCAAATTTTTGGAACGTTGGGCCGCGTGTTGGCCGATAAAGGGAGTGCCATTATGACTGCCAAGGAATCCGGCGGCCAATTCCTAAAATCGCTCGGGGATACAATTACCGGGATGGGCGATGCACTCGCCTATGGAAACGTTTGGAATCTGGTTATGGTGGGGTTGATGATTTTGTTCTTCAGTTATTTCTGGGTGGCCACGCAATTTAATGAAACGCAAATTGCTGATGATCTCAAGAAAGGTGGCGGCTACATTCCCGGCGTGCGTCCCGGCAATGCCACACGCGACTTTTTGCATCATGCCATGAGCCGGCTTACTTTGGCGGGCGCGATGTTCCTGGTGGCGATTGCAATTTTACCCACCATTTTGACCAACGAATTTGATATCCCGATGATCGTTGCCCAGTTCTTTGGCGGTACGAGTGTATTGATTATGGTGGGCGTAATGCTTGATACTATGCGACAGGTGGAAAGTCATTTGGCCCAGCGCCATTACGATGGCTTCCTGAAAACCGGTAAAGTGCGCGGACGATTTAATTAATCCTGTGAGTATTTGTAGTGTAGCCCCATGATCCCGATCAAAACATCCGAAGAGCTGGACGCCATGCGCGAAGCAGGGCGTGTGGCCGGTACGGTGTTGGCGGAGGCATCGGCTTGGGTGAAACCGGGCGTAAGCACCCGTGAGATTGACGAATACGCCGCCAGTCGAATCAAGGCGCATGGAGCCAAGAGCGCATTTTTGGGCTACGAAGTGAGCGGCCGAAAGTATCCGTGCCACATTTGCATTTCGATGAATGATGAAGTCGTGCACGGCCTCGCCGGCAAACGCAAAGTGAAAGAGGGCGACATCGTCAGTCTCGATTGCGGCGTGCGCGTGAATGGATTTATCGGCGATACCGCTCGGACGGTCATTGTGGGCGAGTGTTCCGAAGAAACACAAAAATTGATTGATGTGACTCAGGAAGCTCTGTATGATGGAATTTCTCGCGCATTACCGGGCAACCGGGTGAAGGATATTTCCTGTGCGGTGCAAAATCGGGTGGAAGCTAATGGGTTTTCCATCGTTCGTGAATTTGTGGGACACGGAGTAGGACGGACGGTTCATGAAGAACCGCAGATCCCAAACTTTGTTAGCACCGGCGAGACGCCCGAGTTGCGGCCGGGAATGACGATTGCCATCGAGCCGATGGTGAATGTTGGTGGAATGAAAGTGAAATTTTTGTCGGATGGTTGGACCGTGGTGACACGGGATGGCCGTCCGTCGGCTCATTTTGAGCATACAATCGCGGTGACCGATGGGGAGCCTGAGATTTTAACATGTCTGGAGCAGAAGCCATCCGCGTCAGCGGTTGCGTAGTAGAAGTATTGACGCATCGATTGGTGCGGGTGGAGTTGGAAAACGGCCACCGAATGATGGGCCACACCACGCGGGCCACCAGCGGATTGCTGGCGGAAGCGGCGGTGGGCGATAACGTGGTGTTGGAAGTCAGCACCTTCGACCTTTCCAAGGGAAGGGTCGTGCAATTAAATAGTTTAGAGACAACAACGAAATAAGGAACAACATGAAGGTACGCGCCTCAGTCAAAAAAATGTGCGAACACTGCCGGGTCATTCGGCGGAAAGGCGTCGTGCGTGTCATCTGTAAAAACAAGCGCCACAAACAGCGCCAAGGATAATCTTATGCCCCGCATTTTAGGAATCGACGTACCCTCCGCCAAGCGCATCGACATCGCGCTGCGCTCCATTTATGGCATCGGCCCTGCCGTTGCGGTCAAGGTTTTGGAAAACGCCGGCATCGATGCCGGCACCCGCGCCCACACGCTTTCTGAAGAACAGCTCGCGCAAATTGCCAAGGCCATCCAGACCACCGAGATGCGCCCCTCGCAAACCCGCACGGCACCCAATCCGGAAACCGAGTTGTGCCCCATCCTGGTGGAAGGTGATCTGCGTCGGAAAGTGTCCGAGGACATCAAAAACCTCAAGAGCATCAAGAGCTATCGCGGCCAGCGCCATCAACGCGGGTTACCCACGCGCGGCCAACGCACCCAAACCAACGCCCGTACCCGCAAAGGTCCGAAGAAAACCGTCGGGGCCCAGCGCAAGAAAGACTAATTTCATTTTCATTAACTGACTGAATTATGGCTGAAGAAAAACAAGATCCCGCAACCGAGGCCGAGGCGCCCAAGGCAACTGATGCTGCAGAGCAACCTGCTGCTGAAGTAAAAGAAGAGGCCCCTGCCAAGGAAGAAAAAGCCGAGAAGCCCGCCAAGAAAGAGAAGGCTGAAAAAGCTGATGCTGGCGATAAGGCTGAAGCTGTTGAAAGCGAACAAAAAGGCGAAGAGGCTTCCGCTGAACCGGCTGAACCCGCCGAAGGACACCATTCAGCTCCCACGGCCGCAGATTTACTGTCGGACAATGTTGATGACGTCAAGATCATCAAGGCCAAGAAATCGAAGAATGTCACCCACGGCATTGTTCATATACAGGCCACCTTCAATAACACTTTGGTGACCATCACCGATATGCAGGGCAACCCCATCAGTTGGTACAGCGCCGGTCGCGCCGGCTTCAAGGGCTCCCGCAAAAGCACCTCCTACGCCGCCCAACAAGTGGCCCAACGCGCCGCTAACGAAGCGAAGGCCCACGGGCTGCGCGAAGTGGAAGTCCGCGTTAAAGGACCCGGCTCCGGCCGCGAATCCGCCATCCGCGCACTGCAAGCGGTGGGGCTCGAAATCACGACCATCAAAGACGTCACCCCCATACCCCATAATGGCTGCCGCCCCAAGAAGCGGCGCCGCGTTTAAATCCTAAATATTTTACCAAAATGGCACGTTACACTGGACCCCGACTTCGCATCAGCCGCCGCTTGCGGACGCCCGTCTTTGGCCCCTCCAAATACTTGGAGCGCAAAGATTACCCGCCCGGACAACATGGGCAGAGCCGTCGCCGCAAGGCCACCGACTACGCCCTTGCGCTTATCGAAAAGCAGAAGCTGCGTTTCTATTATGGGTTGATGGAAAAACAATTTCGCGGCGTGTACGAAAAAGCCATTCGTCGCCGCGGCGTGACCGGCGAAATCATGCTCCAAATTTTGGAGACGCGTCTGGACAACATTGTCTACAGCCTCGGCTTTGGCTATTCCCGTGCGCAAGCACGGCAAATGGTAACCCACGGCCACGTACTGGTAAACGGCAGCCGCGTGAGCAGCCCCAGTTACGTCATCAAGGAAGGTGACAAAGTCGGCGTGAAAGACACCGACAAAAGTCGCCACCTCGCTGACAAAAATCTTGAGTATTCTACCAGCCGCAATGTGCCGGATTGGTTGAGCCTCGACAAAGATGCCTACGAAGGCGTGGTGGAACGGATCCCCACCCGTGACGATATCCAACCGATCGCCAACGAACAGGCGATTGTAGAATTTTATTCCCGCTAACCGTTGCCGGCCTTTCGGGGCCGGTGCAACCCTGCAATTATAGGGGCCGCTGGCACGCGGGAACGAAGCCAGCAGTCAGATTAAAATTGCAACCTAGAAAAAGAAAAATATGCCAATACGACTCGGACGATTTGAACAACCGAAGCACCTCCGCAAGGAAGGTGAGGAAAAAAACTACGCCAAGTTTGTCGCTGAACCATTTGAGACCGGCTATGGTCACACGATCGGCAACTCATTGCGCCGCGTGCTGCTTAGCAGTCTCGAAGGCTCGGCCATCACCTCCGTTAAAATTGATGGCGCGCAGCACGAATTTGCCGCCGTGGAAGGCGTGGTAGAAGATGTCTCGGAAATTGTTCTCAACCTCAAAAAAGTGAAGTTCAAACTCCACTCGCGTGATCCGCAGGTTTTGATGATCGCCGTCAACAAAGACGGTGCTGTGACTGCTGCCGACATTGAGCTGAACCAAAACACCGAGGTGATCAACCCCAAGCAGCACATCTGTACGCTAGACAAGAAAATGAAATTCCTGATGGAACTCGAGGTCCAAGTCGGCCGCGGTTTTCTCAGCGGTGATGACAACAAAAAGGCCAATCAAGCCATCGGCGTCATCGCAATCGATTCAATTTTCTCACCTGTCACGAAGGTGCGTTACGATGTGAAAGACGCCCGCGTGGGCCAACGCACGGACTACGACAGCCTCGAGCTGGAAATCTGGACCGACGGGCGCATCAAGCCAGATGACGCCCTTACCCAAGCCAGTGCCATCCTCCAGCATCACCTCGATGTGTTCGTCGATTACGATCAGGAAGCCATTGAGTTTGAGGAAGCCAATGAAAGCCACGACGAGGAGAAATCCGAATTGCGCCGGTTGTTGGCCATGAGCGTCAACGAGATTGAACTCTCCGTGCGTGCCGCCAACTGCCTAAACAACGCCAACATCACTACCGTAGGCCAGCTCGCCACCAAATCGGAGGCGGACATGCTCAAGTATCGCAATTTCGGAAAGAAATCACTCAATGAAATTAAAGACAAACTCGTCGAGCTGAAGCTCGGTCTCGGCCTCACCTTCGAGGAAGGCATCTACGATGCCAGTGCCGAACCTCAACCGCAAAACGGAGCAGACGAATTCGGCTCCATGGAAGAAGAAACCGTGGACGCCTCCGGAGTCGCCGGTCTCGCGTTTGACGATTAACGAACAAGACAATGCGCCACCGTAAACGCACCGCCAAATTAGGCCGCACCAGTGAGCACCGCACCGCGTTGCTCGCCAATCTGGTGTGCAGCCTCATCAAACACCGAAAAATTCAAACCACCCTCGCCAAGGCCAAAGCCGCCCGCGTGGTGGCCGATAAAATGGTCACCCTCGGCAAAAAAGGCCAGGAGAAGGATAACGCCATTCAGTGCCGCCGCCTTGTGGCTGCGCGATTACAACAGCAACCGCGCCACCATTTTTCCAAGCACAATGGCGTGAGTGGTAAAGTGCGGCGCGATGAATGGCGCCAAAACGAAGATGTGGTTCGGATTCTTTTTGAAGATATCGCTCCCACCTTTGCCGAGCGCAATGGCGGTTACACGCGAGTCATCAAGCTCGGGCGTCGTCGCGGCGATGCCGCCGAAATGGCCATCCTTGAGTGGGTAAAAGACGGCGACACGCCTGTCCGCGAAAGCAAAAAAGCGCCCCAATCCAAAGAATCCAAAGAATCTAAAGCCGAAGCAGTTGCCGAAGCAGTTGCCGAGGAAGTGGTTGAAGAATCCACCACCGCCGAACCCACCGAAGAGGCTTCCAGCGAGGAAGTCACTGAACAAGCTGTGACTGAGGAAGCAACAGAAGAAGTTGCGCCCGAGGAAACGGAAACTGAGGTACCCAAGGAAGCCGCGACTGAAGAACCGGAAGCCAAGTCTGAAGAGGAACCCAAATCCGACGACAACAAAAAATCCGACTAACCGACGCCTCGTCAACCAACCCAATTCCAACCCACCCCGTTTGCATGACGGGGTGGGTTTTTTATTGGGCCTGCCGGAGAATTCAGTATCCTTCGCGTGATGAATTACGCGGATTATCTGGTTCTGTTTCTTTACTTTGCCGGAATGGCCGGCATCGGTTTCTGGGCGATGCGGCAGGTGAAAGGGCAGGAGGATTATTTCATGGGCGGCCGCAAATTCGGCAAGCTGATGCAAACCTTTGCCGCCTTTGGCGCGGGCACCGGCTCCGCGGATCCCGTCAACACCGCCCGAGGCACCTTCGCCAATGGGATGAGCGGCATGTGGGGCGTGATGTACTGGCTCTTCGTCACGCCCATCTACTGGATCAGCGCCGTGTGGTATCGCCGCATGCGCTGCCTCACCCTCGGCGATTGGTTCACCGAACGCTACGAATCCAAATCAATGGGCGTGGCCTACGCGATCTTCGGCTGCTTTTATTATATGGTCTACGGCGCGATGCTCTTCACCGCCATCGGCAAAGTCGCCGTGCCGCTGATGGGGCCGGAGCTGTTTGGGATACAAACGGAATACGTGCTTGTGCCGTTGGTCGCCATCATCGTCACCTTGTATGGCGTGCTGGGCGGGCTCACCGCCGCGTACTGGACCGATCTCATCCAAGGCATCTGCATCATCCTGCTTTCAATATTACTCATCCCCTTTGGCCTGAACGCCGTGGTCAAAAAATTCGGTGCAGCGGGCGACACGTGGACCGATGGCTTCCGCGTGATGCACGAGCAATTGCCCGCGTCCACTTTTGAAATTGTGGGCGGCGGCGCGGCCAGTGAATTTCCGTTGTACGCCATTGTCACCATTGTGATTATGAATATGATCGGCATCGTACTCACGCCGCATTTCATCGTCACCGGCGGCGGCTCGGCCAAAAGCGAGCACGACGCCCGCGTAGGGCTCGTCACCGGCAACTTCATCAAACGCTTCTGCACCATTGGCTGGGTCATCACCGCGTTGATTGTGCTCACACTTTACGGCGGCGGCGAACTCATCAATGACGCCGATATGGCGTGGGGCGTGGCCACCAAGGAATTGCTCGGCCCGCTGGGCATCGGCTTGGTCGGCCTGATGCTCGCGTGTTTGTTGGCGGCGCTGATGAGTAGTGTGGATTGTTATATGCTCGTGTGCTCGGCGTTGGTGGTGCGCAATATTTACGTGCCGTATTTCAACCCCAAAGCGGAAGATCGGGAATGCCTTCGCCTCGGTCGCATCACCGGCGGCATCGTGGTGCTGGGCGCGGTGCTGATTTCCGTCACGATGCTCGATATGTTCAAGCAATTGGAACTCACGTGGATTGTGCCGATGACCTTCGCCGCATTGTTTTGGCTGGGGATGTACTGGCGCCGCGCCACCACGAGGGCCGGATGGATTACGATTGTCTTTTGCCTGCTCACATTTTTTATTCTGCCGCGTGTGATTCCCGCCGTGGCACCAAACTTGCGGACTAATCCGGCTTTCACGCAGGTGAATCAGCCCGCAGAAGAAAACGCTGCGGGCGGTAAATCCATTTATTGGACCGGTGGTGTGAAGGAAGTGGAGGGCACCGCACGCGGCGAAGGTTCGTTCCGTTTTGATATGATGATTTACGACAAGGCGTTGGGGTATGACCTGACAAAGGTTCGCAATGCGACGCTGAAGACGCTGGAGTTTCCGTTCAAAATTATTGCGCCGTTTTTGGTGATGATCATCGCGAGCTTGCTCACGCGGCCCAATTCCAAGGAGGCGCTGGATCGTTTGTATGTGCGAATGAAAACGCCGGTTCGGCCTGATCCTGATGAGGATGAAGTCGAGATGGAAAAAAGCTACGCGGAGCCGAGTCGTTACGATGACCGAAAACTGTTCCCCAAAACCCAACTGGAAATCCAACGCCCCACGCCGATGGATTTCTGGGGGTTCATCGCCTGCTTCGCGATATGTTTCGCGATTATCGGCATCGTGCTGTGGGTGGCGCAGATTGGGGCGTAAACAAATCCGCTATTCCTCGCCGTTGCTTTGGTTGCTGGCGATGACTTTTTGTTCCATCTCGCGCGGCATGTTTTCGTAATGGCTCAGCGCCTCGGTGTGCAGGCCGCGGCCTTCGGTGAGTGAACGCAGGTTGGTCGAGTATTTATAGAGATCCATTTGCGGTACGTGCGCCTTGACCACTTGGAACGCGCCGTCGGCGTCCATCCCTTGGATTTTGCCGCGTCGGCTGTTGAGGTCGCCCATTACCGCGCCCATAAATTCTTCGGGCACCATAATTTCTACGTGCATGATGGGCTCGAGCAAACAGGGCTTAGCGGATTTGAAAGCTTCGCGAAAGGCGTGTTTGCCAGCGGTTTGGAATGCGACATCTTTGGAGTCCACGGGGTGTTCTTTGCCGTCGTAGAAATCGATCTTCACATCCACCACGCCGTAACCGGCAATGATGCCATCGCGGCAGGCTTGCTCCACGCCTTTGCGCACGGATGGCACAAAGCTGCGGCTGACGTTTTGCCCCACGAGTGATTCGATAAATTCTACGCCCGAATCGCGTTCGCGCGGTTCGATGCGCATCCACACTTCGGCAAATTGGCCGGCACCGCCGGATTGTTTTTTGTGCCGATACTTGCTTTCAGCCGGAATGGTAATGGCTTCGCGCAATGGCACGCGCGGTTCGGTCAATTCAATTTGAACGTGGTAGCGTTCCTCCAAGCGTTTGCAAACCACGGTGAGGTGCAGCTCGCCCTGGCCGGAAATGACCGTTTGGTGCAGGTCACCATCCACGCGATAAATGAAAGTGGGATCCTCCTCGTGCAACGCGGCAAGGCCGGCGGCAATTTTGTCCTCATCGCCCTTGCCCTTGGAGCGCAGGGCGAAGTGGATATTTGCTCCCGGGAAATCAATCGGCGGCAGCGCGGCATCCAGTTTACCGCCCACGAGGGTATCGCACGTGTGCGTGTGCTTGAGCTTCACCAATGCGCCGAGGTCGCCCGGTGCGAGTTCATCCGCCGATACGCGGTCCTTGCCGTTGAGGATGTGAATTTGGTTGATGCGCTCGGAAGCTTTGTGCGTGGTGTTCTTCAAATCCGCCCCGTGTGTGAGCGTGCCCGCGTGTAGTTTGAAAAACGATTGCGATCCCACGTGGCCTTCGTTCATCGTTTTGTAAATGAACAGCACCGGATCCTTGTCGGTGAGGTTGATTTCCGTTTCGGATTGATCGGACTGGATGCCTTTGCTCACCGGATGATCGGCGGGCGAGGAGCCATAACGCGCGATGAAATCCATCAGGCAAGTCACCCCCACATTGGTCGTGGCCGAGGTGGCGAACACGGGGATGAGCCCTTCCGCCTGCAGCGCCTTGTGCAATCCGCTGCGGAGCTCTTCCTCGGTGAGATTGCCTTCCTCGAAAAATTTCTCCAGCAATGAGTCGTCCGATTCAGCGATGAGCTCGATGAGTTCCGTGTGCAAATCTTCCGCTTCGACGGAATCTTCTTCGGTGAATGTGCCGCTGCCGTCGGTCTTGTAAGTCAGAAGCTTTTTGTTCAGCACATCGATCACTTGATTGAAGCCGGGGCCGACGTTCATTGGCACCGTGAGGGGCATCACTTTGTTGCCAAAGTTTTCGCGCAAGCTGGCCAGCGCAGCATCGAATTCCACGAGTTCTTTATCTAGTCCGTTAACTGCCACCAGGTGTGGAACGCCGAGTTCACGCGACCAGTCCCAAACTTTGGTGGTGCCGACCTCCACGCCATTGGCGGCGTTGATGACCACCAGTGCCGCATCGCACACGCGTAGCGGTCCGAGGGCCTCGGCCATAAAATCGAGGTAGCCGGGCGTGTCGATGAAATTCAGCTTTTTGCCGCCAAACTCCACACACAACGGCGTGGCGTTGATGGAAATTTTCCGTTCCTTTTCCGCATCGTGATAATCGCTCATCGTCGTGCCAGCCTCGATGCTGCCCAGCCGGTTGATGGCGCCCGCGGCGGCCTCGATGCTTTCGGCGAGCATTGTCTTACCCGATGAGGCGTGGCCCACAATGGCGAAATTTCGAATATCTTCTGAGGGATAAGTTTTCATAGGTCCAATTAAACTAGGGGTTGAAGGATGGAGGTTGAGGGTTGGGGAAGGGCGGGGAAGGGTGAGGCACAAAATTGGCCGAGTGTGGGGGCGGCAAAGGAAATTCCTCCGCCCCCGCACGGCACAAGCCCACACAGTCCTGTACGGAAACAATCCATGGTGGATTTGCCAATTGTTTCCGCGGGGAGCGGATTGGCAAGGAAAATGTGGGGAAATCGCGGCGTTATTGGTCGCCCAATTTGGACTCAATCCGGTCGAGCTTTTGGTTCAGCTTCCGGTAGCCGTGGCCGAACCACACCAGCAGAATGAAGGCCCCCACCACGCCCACGCCGATCCATTGCGCTTTGCTCCAGATGGACCACGCCGCGCCAATGGAGGCCGCTACGAGCGCCAGCCCCATCGCGAGATTGAGGGCCACGCGCTTGCCACCTTTGGGCAGCGCGTCCCCCATCAGTTCTTTGCTGTTGATCATGCAGAAGAAGGTAAAGTACGCAATTGGAAGCAGCACCATGCCAAAGATGCTAGTGGGTTGCGTCAGTAAAAATTTGGCATCCGCGTTGCCCCATAAAAAGAGGAAGCCCAGTGCGCCTGTGATTCCCGGCAGCAGCGCGCCGGTGCGGTGCACCACGCCGCCCATTTTTGCGCCCATCGCCTCGGTGAGACAAAAGCCGTTGATCAGCATCAGGATGATGATGGTGGAAATCGCCATACCCAGTACGCCAATGCCGAAGATGACTTGGGAGGTTGTTTTCTTGTCGGTTGTCTTTTCCGCCGCCCCGGTCTTTTCGCTGCCGAGGCCCTCGAGTTTTTTCAATGAAAGGGCAAACTGATTCGCATCCCGTTCAACTAGCATTGCGGCGAGTTGGCGGTCCTGATGGTTAGGAGATTCAAGCGCGCCGAGGTGGCCTTGAATACCTGCTAGATTTTTCTCATAGGCCTTCAGGGTTTTTTCTGTTGGCGCGGGTTTGGAATGATCCAGCAAGCCTTCATCATATTTTCCATGAAATTGAGTGGCGGACGCAATCACCACAAAGGTGGTGGCGAGGAAAAAGGGAATGAACAATCCCATACCCAAATCAAAGCTGGCCAACCCCCTGTGTTCCTTGCCCCAGCCCTTGCGCAACATCGAATAGGGGAGCAGAAAGGTCATATTGATGCCCACGGCAGTGGCGGCCGCGGTCACCATTTTGGAGCGTTGAATTTCGAGAATAGTAGATTTCCAGTAATCCGGGGCACTGGAAGCGGCGATGAATTCATTGAATTTATCCGCCGGTTGAAGGAGCAGGCTGAAGTCCGGGATAAAGCCCCTGGCGATGGCACCCCATTCGAGTTGACCCGCCATCACCACCACCACTCCGAAGAAGCTCAGCACGATGGCTCCCACCATAAGTTTCAATACCACGTCAAACACCTTGGCCGCCTTGGTGTCATACATCCAAACAATGACCGTCGCGATGATAAACAGGATCGCTGCGCAAAGGTACTTCCCCGATTGGCTGTTGGTTTCCGGGTCATCAACGAGGATGCCAAGGTTTTGCTGGAGCGCAGCCGTGCCGAGGGAAAATTGCGGCATCGCCCAGACGAGGTTGGCGAGCATGGCGGCGATCAGCCAGCCCCAGCCGAGCACGGGATTGATGTGTTGGTTGATGGCTTGAAACGGGCTTTTGCCGGTGGAGAGGGTGACGTAGCCGATGACCGAAAGCATCAACACGCCGAGGATCATCATCAGCGGTTGGAGCCAAAGCAGTTGCGTGCCGCCGATGACGCCGAGGTAGAGGCTGCCCGCCAGCGAACCGCCACCCAGCGTGATGGCGCCCTGCAACCAACCGGGGCCGGAGAGCTTGGTGTAGGTCTTGATTTTTTCGGAGGTGGTAGCGTTCTCGACGCTGGTTAGCAATTCCTTCTCCTTGGCCAGTGAATCGTTTTGATCGCTCATAAAGCTGGGGAAGATGGAACGGTTTTTTCAGATGGATTGGAAGCCTGAATTGCCGGTAGGGAAACGCTGCGCGTTCCTACCTGTTCTTTGCAAAATCATAACAGACCAAATGTGTTTCGCTGCGGAGGTACACGCGCCGGTTGGCCATTGCGGGTGCAGCCCAGCAGGGAGGGCGGAGTTGGGGGACTTGATACGCGGCCAGTTCAGTTGGCTTTTTTGCGTTGAGGGCGAAGAGGCCGAGCTTGCCGGTTTCGCCGAGCACGATGAGTTTGTCGTCGGCTTGGATGAAGGAGCCTCGGCCGTATTTTTTGGTGGGCGGGCCGAATTTATTCCACGATTCATCCTGATCCCAAAGCAGTTTTCCGGTGGCAAAGCTGACGCAACGGAAACGGGCGTCCGGCTCGTTACGGCCGCTGAAGGCGTAGAGGTTGCCTTGGTGAACGATGGGCGTCATCCAGTGGAGGCCGAGCACTTCTTCGTGGCGACGATTTTTTACGCGACGCGCAAGAGTGCTCCAAACTTCCGTAAACCCACTGAGGTCGGGTTTTATTTTTAGCACGAAGGAGCCTTCGCCGTAATAGGCCGAGGAACAAAAAACGTGGTCGCCCATGACGACGGGGTTGGAGGCGTTGACCGATTCGTTGGAGCGCGCGCGGAACCATCGCTTGAAATGCACCTTGCCCGTTTTGGGATCGAGCGCCACGAGGCCCTGCCGCATTAGGCAGAAGGCGACGCGCTTGCCGTGCACGGTGGCGATGATGGGTGAGGTGTAGCTGGCGAGTTTTTCCGCGCCATTCCAATCCATCAACGGCTCGCCGGGCCAGCCGAGTTTGGGGGTTTTGTGCCACGTGGTTTTGCCGATGCTTTGCCAAACGGTTTTGCCGGTTTGGGCGTTGAAGGCGACCATCCCGCTTTCGGGCTGGCCGCCCACCATGGTGAGCAGGAGATTGCCTTCGAGCACCGGCGTGCTGCCGACGCCAAAAAAATTGGGGTTCACCTTGAAATCTTTGTGGGTGTCACGCTGCCAAATTGGTTTACCCGTCTTGAGGTCGAGGCACAGCAAGACGCCCTGCGCGCCGAAGGTGTAGCAGCGATCTTTGGTGAGCAACGGAGCGCAGCGGGGGCCATTGTTGTAGCCGTAGGGATCTTCGTAGGTCGTGGAATACGCGTGACGCCAAATGAGCTTGCCGGTTTTGGCGTCGAGACAATCGATGGCTTCCACATCGAGATGTTTGGCGATGGAGGCGGGCCATTCGATGAAGCCACGTCGCCGTGTGGTTTGGATCGCCGCTTTGAGGCCGGCCTCGGTGAGGCGTTCCTTTGCTTTCAGCGCGGCGAGTTCGCCGTTGATGTATTTGATGACCGTCGCCGGCGTGTCGGTTTCCTCGACTTTATATAATTTACTGGCGCGGTGGAACACCACCACGTTGCCATCGCGAATGGAGGGCGCAGAATAGCCGGTACCAATGCGGCGGGAAAAAATTTGAGGCGGTCCGTTTTTGGGAAACGCATCGAGAATGTCTTTTTCCTTGGAAACATTGTTGCCCGTGGGTCCGAGAAAACGCGGCCAGTCATCGGCAAGCGCGGTGGCGCACAGCAACAGTAGGCTTGCGAGGGCGGGTTTCATTTAAAATCCTACGCCTTTGGTTTTGGTGCGGATGCGGCAGAGGTAACTGTTGGCAGTGAGATAGAGTATGCTGCCATCGTTGCCCCAGGCGACATTGGCGATGCGGGTGCCGGTGGCGAGGGTGCCGAGGTGTTTGCCGGTGGGGGAAATAATTAAGACGCCGCCGGGGCCGGTGGCAAAGAGGTTGCCGTGTTGATCGAGCTTGAGGCCATCGCAGCTGCCGCGGGCACCGGCGGCGCGCAGTCCGGCGGGATCAAAAAAGATGCGGCGATTTTCCACGGTGCCATCGTTCTTCACATCGAAGGCGTGGATGCGGGTTTGAGGGCCGCTTTCGGCGATGTATAAAATTGATTCATCGGGCGAAAATGCGATGCCGTTGGGGAATTGAATTGTGTCGGTGAGCAGCGTCACTTTGCCGGATTTGTCCAACCGGAAGACGCCCTGAAAGGCCAGTTCCTTGGCGGGGTCTTTCAGGGCTTTCGGCAGACCGTAGGGCGGGTCGGTAAAATACAAATCGCCGGCTTGGTTGAAGCAGCCGTCGTTGGGGCTGTTGAAGCGCTTGCCTTCGTACGTGTCGGCCAGCGTTTCGTATTCGGGGTTGGGATTGTTGAGCGAATTGGTGAGACGCGCAATGCGGCGGTCGCCGTGTTGGCAAAGCACCAAGCGTCCGGCGGGATCGAGCATCAATCCGTTGGAGCCCAGCTCGCCCACGCGCTGCACGAGGCCGGTGTAGCCGCTGGGATGCAAATATTCTTCAAGACCACTTTGCTCATTCCATTTGTAAATTTTATTGAGCGGGATGTCAGAGAATAAAAGGAACTCTTGCCCTTGTTTGGTGCGGACCCAAACGGGGCCTTCCACCCAATCGAAGGCGTCGGCGAGCTGTTCGATTTTCGCATCGCGGGCAATAAGTTTGTCCAATGCGGGATCCAGCCGCTCAATGGTGCCGATGCTTGGGTGGAGGGTTTCGGACAATACGGCTTCGTTTTTGGTGGCGGCATCGGGGGAGGAATCGGGTGTGTTGCAAGCGGTGGCAGTTAATAGGCCAATGGATAGGGCACTGCGGAGGGCGAATGTGAATTTGCGGTTCATAGAAAGGTTTATGTGACTGCGATGATGGACGCGCGCAAGCTTAGTTCTATTCGTTGAATTGAGTGCCGATTTGAAAACAGGCGAGTTGCCGGCCGTTACGCAGGTAGAGTTTGCCATTGGCGAGGGCGGGGTAGGCGCGGACGGTTGCGCCCATGAGCTGCACGCGGGCGGTAGCGAGAAAGAATTTCGGCGTGGCGGCGCCGCGTAGGAGTTCACCGCGCTCGGTGAAGATGAGCAGTTCATCGCCGGCGATCATCACCGAGCCCGCGCGCAAACCGGCGAGGCTCCATTGGACTTTGCCGGTTTTCAGGTCAACGCAGCGCAGTTCGCCGCCACGCTCTTGGCGTCCATGGAAGCCGTATAAATATCCCTCGTGATGGACCACGCTGGAGTAATGGCAGGAAAGGCTGGTGTCGTTGTTCCACACCGTTTCGATTTTTTTATCGTTCACCGCGAGCACAGTTGCGCCTTTGCCGTAGCTGGTGGAAAGGAAAATAAGATTGCCTGCCGCAATAGGGGTGCAGGCGTTGACGCTGGCGTTAATGGCAGGCCGCCACGGGTGGGTAAAATTAACGGTGCCTCTGGCGGGATGGATGGAGGCCAATCCGGCGCGGGTGAAAAACAGGGCCTGCGGGATGTCATTGATGGTGGCAATGATTGGCGAGGCGTAGCTGGCTTCGTCCTTGGTGGCTTGCCAGCGGAGTTTGCCGGTGGCGGCATCGATGGCCACGATGCCAGCTTGGCCGCCGACGTTGAGCAGCACATTTTTGTCGTGTACCAGCGGCGAACAGGCGATGCCGAAAAAGCCTTTGCCGGCGCCGAATGTTTTGCGGCAATCGATGATCCAATTGAGGCGTCCGGTGGCGGTTTGGCTGCTCCGGAGCAAACCGTTTGCGCCGAGGGTAAATACGTTGCCATTGTGCACGGTGGGCACGGCGCGCGGCCCGTCGTCGAAGCCGAAATCGTCATCGTAATTCGCGGGCGAGGCGGATTTCCACAACACCGCGCCGGTGTCGGCGTTCATACACTCCAGGATTTCCTGATTGTTTTGGCGGTGGAAAAGAAAGAGTTTGCCGTTGGCCACGGCGGGACCGGCGAATCCCGCGCCGATGTTATTTTTCCAAAGTTGCTTTGGCCCTTCGGCGGGCCATTTGGGAAGGGCTTTGCCTTGATAGGTGCCGTCGCGTCGCGGCCCAAGGAATTGTGGCCAATCTTCGGCGGAAAGAATTCCGGTGATCAGGAATGAAATGAGGAAGGCGTGTTTCATTGGAGAAGTTTTGGGTTTGGCGCGAATCAAGTCCACATCAAAACCAGCGCGGCGATGAGGCTGATGCCGACGAGCCACCAAAACCAATGGAGACCGTGGGGGATGACTTCGGGTTTCTCTTCGCCAAATTCTCTTGCGACGAAATCGTCGTAATCGAAATCTTCATCGGGGTTTTCGGCTTCGGTGTCGGCCCAGCCGGTGAATTCGTCAGCCCCGCATTCGGGACAGGCGGCGGCGCGGGGCGGGATGGCCGCGCCGCAGTTTTCGCAGTAATCCGGCGGCATCAGCCCATGCCGGCGTATTCTTCGTCGGTCTTGAGGTCCATCCCCATCAGCACATAGTCGTGGTTGATGGCTTGCATGTCCTGCACATATTCCTCGAGCTTAACGAGGTGGGTGAAGCCGAGGAGGGCGAACATTTTTTGGCCGCCTTCCTGTTTGTCGATGAACTCGGCTTCCACTTTTTGCAGGCCGGCCATGCGGGCGATGTCCACGAGTTCCTGGACGAGTTTGCCGGCGATGCCTTTTTGGCGGTACTTGGGCAACACGCTGCAGCTGATGCGGCCGATGTGGCGCTTCCAGCCGCCTTTGTTTTGGTGCAGCGTGGCGACGGCGACTACTTTTCCTTCGTCGAGGGCGAGCAGGGGGAGGTTCGATTCGAGGGTGATGTTACTGCACCAGCCTTCAGTGACTTCGGGGTCGGTGACGCGGTGTTTGAAAAACATTAACTCGGGCGCGGGCAAATTTTTAAAGAAACCGAGCAGGGTTTTGGAGTCAGTGGATTCGATGGCGCGGATTTTCAGTTCCACTCCATCGTCACTGGTAAATGAGGGGGCTACCTCTTTTAGTGCCAATTCAAAAGACATAATTCAATTTCAGGTTGGTTGGCGCGGCGTGCCGCGCGTTGGGTTATTCGGATTCCGAGGGTTCCGGGAACAGATCCCCGGTAATCCCGGCGGTGGCAGTGAACACTTCGGGTTTCACCGCGGCGGGGTTGAGGCTCCAGCGCGCGGCGAGGCGTCCGATGTTCTCCGTGTTTTCGTTGAGGCGACTCATCGACTGGTGATCCAGTTCTTCGACAACCCGGCCGTAAGGGTGGCATTCCATCCCTAAAAGTTTTTCTTCTGCGGTGTAGGTGCCTTGATTCCAAAGCGTTTCACCGAACCACGCATAGGCGCGCTCAATGCGGCCGGTGTGGGCGCGCACCCAGCAGTGATGGCCGAGTGCGCGGTTGAGGCTGAAGTATTGGACGTGCCCGAGGCGCTTGCTGATATGACTGAGAAAGTGAAAACAAAAATCCACATCTTCTTCCGGCGCGGGCAGGGCGGGGCCAACCACCAGAATCCAGCCGTTCACCGGCGGCGAAATAAAGAGATGCTCCACCCCGGCAATTTGAAATCCATCCTGCCAGGAGCAACGGCGTGCGTTGGAAAGGCCGAGGGACTCCTGTACGGCGGCCACGTTGCCGGTGCGAATGGCCATCCATTGTTCGGGGAGATTGAGGCTGGTGGGCATCAGTTGCTCAAAGGGCGGACGCTCGAGGGCGCGCTCTTTTTGCATCTGTTTCATTTGCCGCCGTGCCATAAAATAAAACATGCCCGCCACCAAAAGGATGCCGAGGAACAAGCCCAACATAATGAGTGCCACCCAATCTAAAGGGCTGTCGCTGGCGGGAGACGACAATGCGCCTAGCGCGCCCAGTGGGGCGTGAGGAAGTGTGTGCACACGCGGACAATACCGAATTGGCAGCAAAGTTCAATCCCAAAGAACTTGCGCCGACCAGCCAAAACCGCTTTGATTCCCGCACAAACCACCATGAAACAGCTTGTTTTTAGCATTTCCCTCGGGCTCGGCATCATTTTTAGCGTCCAAGCAAAGCCGCTTCCCCCTTTCCAACTTCAGGACGGCGACCGCGTGGCATTCTTAGGCGACACGCTCATCGAGCGGATGCAGGAATTTAATCACCTCGAGCTGCGGCTCACGACGGCTTGGCCGAAACGGAATATTATTTTCCGAAATATCGGTTGGAGCGGCGACACGCCGCGCGGCATTTCGCGTGCGGGGCTTTCGCTGTTGCAAGCCGGGCGCGAGCCCGCCGATGAGGGATGGAAGCAGTTGCAAAAACAAATCGAACTAGTGAAGCCGACAGTGGTTTTTCTCGGGTACGGAATGGCTAGCTCATTTAAAAATCAACCCGAACAATTTGGCAGGGATATGCGTGCCTTGAAGGCCGCGATTCGGAAAGCGGTGGGCGCCCCTGTGCGCTTCGTCGTGCTCTCGCCGCTACGCCACGAAATTCTGGGCCGCGGGTTGCCTGATCCATCCACGCATAATCGCCAACTGGCCGCGTACACCAAAGAATTGCGTGAAATGGCCGAGGCCGACGGTGATGCGTTTGTGTTGCTCTACGATGCTCCGGCACATTTGAATGCCCGGCCACTTACAGAAAATGGCATCCATCCCACCGCCGAAGGATACGAATCCATCGCGCGCGAAATTTGCAGGCAACTCAAAATCCCCGCGCATCCGCGATTGGGCACCCCGCAAGCGGGCGCCCTTCGCGAAATCATTCGCCGCAAAAACAAGCTCTTCTTCGACCGCTCGCGACCGCAGAACATGGCGTACATTTTTGGCTTCCGCAAACACGAGCAGGGCAACAACGCAGTGGAGATTCCCAAATTTGACCCGCTCGTCACTGTCGAGGAAAAGGAGATCACTATGCGCCGCAATTTGCCGCCGTTGAAAAAGCAACCGCCAAAAAAAATTGCCGCCGTGCCGGCCCCTTTCACGCCACAAAAACTCCCCGAGTTCAACACAATGAACGGCATCGAAATCAATCTCTTCGCCGAAAACCCATCGCTCGCCAAGCCCATCCAAATGAATTTCGACCCCCAAGGCCGTTTGTGGGTTGCTACTTCCTCCGTCTATCCGCAAGTGAAACCCGGCCAAGTCGCCGATGACAAAATCATCGTGCTCGAGGATACCACCGGCAATGGCCGTGCCGACAAAACCACCGTCTTCGCCGATGGCCTGTTCATCCCCACCGGCATCGAGCCCGGCGACGGCGGCGCGTACGTCGCCCAAAGCACAAAGCTCCTCCACCTCGCCGACACCAACGGCGATGGCCGCGCCGACAAAAAACGGATCGTCCTTTCCGGCTTCGGCACCGAGGATACCCATCACACGCTCCACACCCTCCGCTGGGGACACGACGGCCGCCTTTATTTTAATCAATCCATTTACATCCGCAGCCACGTCGAAACCCCGCACGGCGTCGTGCGCCTCAAGAGCGGCGGCATTTGGCATCTCCGCCCCGACACCCTCCGCGCCGGCATCGCCTATCGCGGCTGGTGCAACCCGTGGGGTCATCACTTTGATGACTTCGGCAACGCCTTCGTCACCGACGGCGCCGGCTTCCAAGGCATCAGCTACGCCATCCCCGGCGCGATGTATTTCACCTACGCCGGCGCGCGCCGCATCATGGACAGCATCAGCCCCGGCAACTATCCCAAGTTCGCCGGCCTCGAGATTCTCAACAGCCCGCACTTCCCCAAATCATTCCGTGGCGCGGCCATCACCTGCGACTTCCGCGCGCACCGCATCGTCCGCTTCACTCTCAGCGAAAACGGCGCCGGCTTTGCCGCCAAACACGAAGGCGATTTCATCCGCAGCAGCGCCACCAGCTTCCGCCCCATCGATGTCAAGCAAGGCCCCGACGGTGCGCTGTACATCGCCGACTGGTCCAACCCGATTATCCAACACGGCGAAGTTGATTTCCGCGATCCCCGCCGCGACAAAGTACACGGCCGCATCTGGCGCGTCACCTTCAAGGACCGTCCCCTCGCCAAAAAACAAAATTTTAAAAAACAAAAAAACGAACAGCTCTTCAACACCCTTTTAACCGACAACCAATACGATCAGCGTCAGGCGCGACGAGTGTTGCAGGAAAGGGGAAAGCAGATTTTGGGTGACCTTAATAAGTGGCTTGCCCGGCACGATGAAAGTGAAACCGCCCAGCTTGAAGCACTGTGGCTGCACGATTCAATCGGCGTCGTGAACGCAACATTGCTGATGCTTACTTTAGAAGCAAACGACGGCCGTGTGCGTGCCGCCGCGATGCGCGTGCTTGGTCATTGGCGAGATCGATTGAACACCACCGAACTTCACGCCGCCGCTGGAATTCGCGATAAACATCCGCGTGTGCGGCTAGAGGCAATGCGGGTTTATGCGGAGTTGAAAAACTCCACTGTTGCGCATCAATACGCCAAGTACGCATTGCAAGCGCTGGATCAGCCGGTGGATGGGTTTCTCGATTACAGTTTGTGGCTGACAATGAATGACCTCGCAGATCCGTTTGTGCGTGGGATGAAAAATGGCGCGCTCAACTTTAGCGATACCCGCGCGCACGCCGAATTTGCGTTGCGGGCTTTGGAAACGGAAAAAGCGGTTGCTCTCATTAGCAAACTTGTTCACCAGCGTAAACTGCCGCGCACCGGACAAGGCCCATTAATTGAATTGGTTGGAACCGCCGGAGGCGCAGGCGAATTGGCCATTTTGTTCAGCCAACTCAAAAGCGGGGGCTTCGATGCCGCCGTGCACGCGCGGGTGCTTTCCGCTCTCGCCAATGCCGCCCGATTGCGCAATGCGCGGCCGAGCGGGGACTTGAATGGGTTGGACGAATTCATCGACGCGAAGGATGCCGGCACGCGTGATGCGGCCATTCGGCTCGCGGGCGCGTGGAAACAACAGTCGCAAGTGGCCAAGCTATTCGCGCTCGCCAAAGCTGGCAACAGCGCGGCCTTCGCCAGCCTCGGGCAAATTCGCGGCGGCAAAGCTACCTCCGCACTACTCGCATTGGCCGACGAGAAGCAACCGTTGCCGCTCCGGCAACAAGCCGCCCGCACGCTGGCGGTCATTAATCTGCGGGGTAATCTCCCGCAAGTGTTCGCCGTTTTGAACGCTACGAAAGACAGCCAACAAGCACTGGAACTTTGGCGCGTGTTGCTCCAGCAAAAAGGCGCGGGCGCCGCCTTGGCCGGGGGCGTGGCGGGCGCACAACTGCCCAAGCCAGTCGTCACCGCCGGCATCCGCGCCGCGCGTGAAGGCGGACGCAACGAAAAGGCGCTCGTCACCGCGCTCGCCCGTTCGCAAAATATGTCGCTGCTCACCAAGCAAATGACTCCCGCCGAGCTCAAAGCACTGGCCGCGCGCGCGATGAAAGAGGGCGACCCGTTTGCGGGTGAGAAAATATATCGCCGCACGGAATTGGCCTGCACGGTTTGCCACGCCATCGGCGGCGCGGGCGGCAAGGTGGGCCCGGACTTTACCTCGCTCGGTACCAGCGCGCAGCCCGATTACATCATCGAATCGCTGTGGTACCCGAACCGAAAAATTAAAGAGGGCTATCACACCACCGTGGTGGAAACCAAAGACAACCGCACCCTCGCCGGCGTGGTGGTGCGCGATGCCGGTGGCGAACTCGTGCTGCGCGACCTCGCCAACAAACTCGTCTCCATCCCCAAAAATCAAGTCCGCAAAAAAACCGCCGCCCCCGTTTCAATGATGACCCCCGGCCTCATTACCGGGCTCGCCGAGGACGAGCAACTGCATCTCTACCGATTCCTCTCTGAACTGGGCAAGGCCGGGCCCTTTGACGCCACCCAAACTGGTGTCGCCCGCACGTGGCGTTTGCTTCCCGGCACGCATCGCGTGGAGCAATACGGCATCAATAAAATCGTCGAGGCGGGTTTTGAAATGAAATGGTCCAATCACATTCTCGGTGCGGGCAATGGCGCGGGATGGAATATTCTGCCCGCCCGCGTCAATGGCGATTTGCCCGCCGCGGACATCGCGCAAACCGCCAGCGTCGGCCGCCACGTCGGGCTCGTTCACGTCTTCGCCGGCACAAAATTCGAAATGCAAAAAACCGGCAACGCAACTTTTACGCTCCCCAAAGGAATGAAAGCTCAGGCGTGGCTCGACGGCAAATCGCTGGGAACAGCCAGTCAATTCACCGCCAAAGTTGTGGCCGGTAACCACCGCTTTGTTCTCCGTCTCGATGCGAAAGCATTGCCGAACGTATTGCGGCTGGAATCAAAGGATGTTGTGTTTTTGAACGACTAAAGTTCAACCACGGAATTTTCCGCATGCGATTTTAGGGCAGCTTGCCAGAGTTCGTGGCTGGCGATGGCTTCGTCCGGGGTGGCGCAGCCGAAGCGATCGTCCAATTCACCAGCTCTTTCAGATGCAAAGGCGGCCCACATTTGGAGGTTGAGGTCGGGGAAGCCGGCTTCGAAAATGCCGCCGGTGATGACGGGAAAGGCCATCACGTGGCCGAGGTCGATACGGGTCCAGCCGTCTTTTTCTTTTTCGTAAATGTGAATGGTGTTGGCGTCGCGAGTGTTGTAGCGCACGCCGCCATTGGTGCCGATGGCTTCGAAGTGCCACGAGTTGGTTTGGCCGGGGGCGAGGCGTTTTTGTTGGAGCCGCATTGGGATTGTTTGGCCGTCATTGCCGTCGATTTCCACATCGCAGTTGAGGGTGGCGTTGTCCCACGTGTCGCATTCGGTGGTGCCGCCTTGGCCGTCGGGGCGTTGGGGGAAACCTTTTTGGAGTTGGGCAAAGACGCGCTTGGGTTTCCAGCCGAGGCGGAAGGGGATGTGGACGGTGTGCATTCCGAGGTCGCCCATGACGCCGATTTCGCCGCAGGTTTTGGAGTGGCGTTTCCAGTTGGCGGGTTTGGCGGGGTCGAGATCGCTACTGTGCAAAAACCCTGAATGGATTTCCAGCACGCGACCGAGCGCGCCGGATTGGACGTAGTCGATGGCGCGTTGTGCGCCGGGGGCGAAGGGGAATTCCGAACTGCAGCGCACGAAGCGGCCGGAGGCATTTGCGGCATCGCGAATGCGGCGGGCAGCGGCGAGGTCGATGCCGAAGGGTTTTTCGGCGAGCAAATCTTTGCCAGCGGCGAGCACGTCGCAGTAAAGTGGCTCGTGCAGATGATGCGGCACGGCGACGTAAACGGCATCGACATTTTCGCTGGTGAGCAGTTCGTGATGATCGCGCGTGCGGAGTTGTACGGTGGGCACTTGGCCGAACCATTCGAGCAAATCCTCGCGGAGATCGCACACGGCGGTGAGCTCCGCACGCACCGAGAAATTCTGCAGCGCAAACCACCGCCCAAAACAGGACGCCGCTTCGCGTCCCATCAGGCCGCCACCAATAATTCCGACTCGCATCGGCTGAATTTACAATTTACGTATGACGATTGGCGATTTTATTCGATGAAGGGAAATTGGAGTGCCCTTTCAGGGCACAATTGTACGGTGCGGTTTTCAGTGGGCGTTGCCCCCGGCTAAAATGGTTTTACCTTTCAGGTGAAAAACCTCATCGGCCAATTGGCTTTAGCGCGGTATTGGAGACGTGGGCAGTGATGCCAGTTTCGCTTTGGACGATGGAGTAGCTACCGTTTTTGCGTACCAACTTGATGCGTGTGCCGGGTTTGAACTGGCCTTCCGGCGGCCGCGCCTGTTGTGGGCCACCGAGATAATAGTGTGCGCCGCTGAGGCCGACGATGGTGTGGGTGAACTTCGCCGGGGCTTTGGCGTCCTTAATATTTTTTTCCACGCGCCGTTTGTAGACGGCCTCCATCATCAAGATTTTGCGTTTGCCGGATACGTCGTACATATGAAACGTTTTGGTGTTGGCGTCTTTGATTTTCGTGACTTGCAGGTAGGTGACCACGCGCTTTTTCATCGGGTCATAAGCCTTGCCGGTCATGGTGTTGAGGCGCCCGTTCTTTTCGCAATGGCCTTCGGAATGGAGCATCACGCTGGCGACCGAATCGGTCCAGACACCGGTGTAGCGTTTTTTGTGTGCGTCGTAACCGAGCACGCCGTGGCCGGTGAATTTCATGCCAGCAAAGGTGCCGGTGAAATTGCTGATGAGCCAGAAGCCGCCGGGTTGTATCCGGGCAGTTTCCTCGCCGGTGCCATCCATCACCTGTCCGGGGGCGTGGTGCATTTTTAATTTCACATCCCAAGTGCCGGTCATCATTTTCAAATGCTGATGGTGTTCGCCGGGTTTTTCCATTTCCGGCGGGGCCGGTTCCAAGGCGTGCAGCGTCGGCGTGATGAACAGCACAGCCTGCAACGCCACGCACGCGAGAAGGGTTTTCAATGTGTGTGTTGACATACCGCAACGCTACCGGCGTAGTTCTGCTCGCGCAAGCTTTGCACGGCGTTATTGCGGCAGGAATCGAATGGAAAGCGGGTACACCGCCAGCTCGCCTTTGGTGGCCTGATAAGCGGCGTGGATGATGAGGATGAGGTTCAGATATGCCCAAGCACGCAGACCAATATGGCCCAGCGTCGTTAATGGGTCAAAAGGGATTTGGGTGAGGATAAACAGCGCCACGAAATAAACCGTCATCGAGATTTGAAAATTCAATGCCGCGCGACCGTGTCGATCCACGCTTCGCGAGGCTTCTTTGCGGATGAACCAAACGATGAGCGGCCCGATGACGTTTGCCAAAGGAATGCCCACCACTAAAACCAACGGCGACAGGTGGCAGAGCACCTCACCCGTTCGGCCTTGTTGTTCGGTTTGTTCCACCGCGCAGGTGTAGCCGCGCACTGTGCCAATGGCAAGCGCAACCGCGGCAGTGGGCAACGTGTGGTTGACTTTTCTGATAAAGAGCGTATCAAAATTCCAAGGAGGTTTGATATGAATAAAATTAGCAAATACCTAGTGGTGGGGTTGGCGGCGATTTTTCTGCTGACTGGAAAAGCAAATGCAAATCCGGCGGGTTCCGGAAAGTCCGTGCCCGCGATTGTGGCCGATGTGGTGGTGTGTCGGCCATTGGGCCTGTGCGCGCTGGTAGCGGGCAGCGCGTTTTATGTGGTGTCGTTGCCGTTCACCATTCCCGCGGGCGGGCAGGAGGATGCCAAACGCAACCTCGTGATGTACCCGTACCATTACACGTTTACCCGCCAATTGGGTGAGTTTCAAGATGAAGACTTATAAAATATTAATCCTAATCACCGGCCTCGCCGGGGCAGTCGTGGCGCAGGAAAACCCTCCTGCGCCCGCGCCATTTGGGCCGGTGACCTTGCCCAGCACCGATGCGCTGTATCAACAGCTGCTCAAACCCAATGTCGAAGGCATCGGCAAGTTTTATTTGGGTCGGCAGATTTCCCACGTGATGGGCCATCAAGCCGCGCGTTGGCTTGACCGCCCCGAGCGTGAGCGTGAGGAACATACCGCCGAGATGATCCGCAGCCTCAAACTGCAGCCGGGTGATCAAGTGGCCGATATCGGCGTGGGCACCGGCTACATCGCGCGCCACATGGCCAAGGTAATTGGCCCCAAAGGCGCCGTGCACGGCGTGGATATCCAGCCCGAGATGCTCGAACTGCTTGCCCAAAAAATGAAAGCCGCCGGCATCGCCAATGTCAAAGGCGTGCTCGGTACCATCAGCGATCCCAAGCTGCCGCCAAATTCAATCGACCTTGCCATTATGGTTGATGTGTATCATGAGTTTTCTCATCCCTACGAAATGATGGCCGGCATCGTGAATGGCCTCAAAATTGGTGGCCGCATCGCCTTTGTGGAATATCGCGGCGAAGACCCCAAAGTTCCCATCAAACGCCTCCACAAAATGACCGAAGCGCAGGTCAAAAAAGAAGCTGCCCTCTTCCCGCTCAAACACGTGGGCACTTATAAAAAACTCCCGTGGCAACACGTGGTGTTTTTTGAGAAGGTGAGCGCCACTAAATAGGTAGGGCGTGCTATCCGAGCGCGCCTTATCCAAAATAATGACGCCCGAACGCCTCAGCCATTTTCGCGAACGCCTGCTCGCGTTGGAAAAAGAAATCCAAGCCGACCTCGCCGTCAGTAAGGATGCCTCCGGCGTGGTGGAGCTGGACACCGCCATCGGCCGCCTCTCGCGGATGGACGCCATGCAAAACCAGCAAATGGCCCTCGAACTGCGCCGTCGCCAAGAGCAACAACTCCAACGCATCACCAATGCCCTCAAGCGAATGAATCAAAACCGCTACGGCTTCTGCGGCCGTTGCAAACAACCCATCGCCGAAGAACGGCTCGAAATTTCCCCCGACGTAGTAATGTGCGTCAAGTGCGCGTGAGGGGAGGGGCGAGTTCCAACTCGTTTTTTACCACAGAGAGAGGGCGTGCACTCCGAGCGCGCCACGGCGGTTTCGGAGAAACCGCCCTACCAACCCTCTGTGAAGAAGATTAAATCCGCCCGCCGTATACCGCGCTGCTGCCCAGCTCCTGTTCGATGCGGAGGAGCTGGTTGTATTTGGCGGTGCGGTCGCTGCGGCTGAGGGAGCCGGTTTTGATTTGGCCGCAGTTGGTGGCCACGGCGAGGTCGGCGATGGTGGCGTCTTCGGTTTCGCCGCTGCGATGGCTGAGGACGGCGGTATAGTTATTGTTGTGAGCGAGTTCGACGGCGTCGAGGGTCTCGGTCAGAGAACCGATTTGGTTGACCTTGACGAGGATGGAGTTGGCCGTGGCAGTGTCGATGCCTTTTTGCAGGAATTTAACGTTGGTGACGAAGAGATCATCGCCGACGAGTTGGACTTGGTCGCCGATTTTGTCGGTGAGTTTTTTCCAACCGGCCCAGTCGTTTTCGTCGCAGCCGTCTTCGATGCTGATGATGGGATATTTTTTGGTGAGCTGGGCGTAGAAATCGACCATCGCATCGGCGGTCATTTTTCGGCCATCGCCTTTCTTGAACACGTAGCGTTTCTTTTTGCTGTCGTAAAACTCGCTGCTGGCCACATCGAGCGCGAGGTGGATGTCTTTGCCGGCCTTGTAACCGGCGGCTTTGATGGCGGCGAGGATGCACTCGAGCGCGTCCTCGGTGCCCTTGAGTGCGGGGGCAAAGCCGCCTTCATCGCCAACGGCGGTGGAGAGTCCGCGCTTTTTAAGCACGCCTTTGAGCGCGTGGAAAATTTCGGTGATCGCTCTCAAGCCTTCGCTGAATGTGGGCAAGCCGGTGGGCATCACCATAAATTCCTGGAAATCAATTGGCGCATCGCTGTGCGCGCCGCCGTTGATGACATTCGCCATCGGTACGGGGAGCACTTTGGCGTTTGGCCCGCCAAGGTATTTATAAAGCGGCTGTCCTAGCGCATTGGCCGCAGCTTTGGCGGTGGCGAGGGATACGGCGAGCACGGCGTTGGCGCCGAGTTTGGATTTGGTGGCGGTGCCATCGACGGCAAGCATCGCGTGGTCGATGCCCACTTGATCGGTGGCATCGCGTCCGAGCAGTTCGGGCAGAATTTTGGTCTCGATATTCTTGACCGCCTTTTGCACGCCTTTGCCGCCGAAGCGTTTCTTGACGCCATCGCGCAGTTCAACGGCTTCGTTGACGCCGGTGCTGGCACCGCTGGGCACGGCGGCGCGGCCCATTGTTCCGCTGTCGAGAATGACATCGGCTTCGACAGTTGGGTTGCCACGGGAATCGAGAATCTCGCGGGCTTGAATATCAATAATGGTCGTCATAGGTGTTTGTAAAACGGAGGCGCGATGATTGAGGCAGAGGGTGAAGTAGTCAAGGCGATTGCGGAGGAAGGGGTGAACCGCCAAGACGCAAAGCCGCCAAGTTTACTTGGAAAAATTCTTGGCGTCTTTGCGGTTCAAAAAAATTCACACATAAATATCCAAACCGGATTTGAATGGCCCCACGCCTCGGTTGGCTTGGTGTTTGATGTAGGTGAGATCGGGATGGCCGCGGTCGAGGAAAGGGCGTAGGCCGAGCACGGCGCTGTGGGTGGGGAATTGCGCGATGGGGCCGATGGGCTGGCGGTAGCCGAAGCGTTGATCCATTGCGGCGGGGATCGCCTGCGCGTTCTCGCTGCCGGGAAAGCGCAAGGTACGATACGGCATCATCCGGAAGGCTTGGTAATTACCAATACCTCCGGCTATGGAATTCAAGCCGGCCATGTTCAGTTGGTTTCAGCAAACTAATCTACCGGAGGGGGATCCAGTTGATTTTCAGACGACGCGATGATGCAAGCCACCGTGGAATCTCCGGTGACGTTAACCACCGTGCGGCACATGTCAAGAATGCGGTCCACGCCGAGGATCAGCGCAATGCCTTCGCCGGGGACATTGATGGCTTCGAGAATCACAATGAGCATCACAATGCCCGCGCCCGGCACGGCGGCGGTGCCGATGGAGGCGAGCACCGCGGTGAACACAATGGTGACTTGCGCGGCCAACGTAAGCTCGATGCCGCTGGCTTGGGCAATGAACACGGCGGCCACGGCTTGGTACAGGGCGGTGCCGTCCATATTGATGGTGGCGCCGAGCGGCAGCACGAATGAAGAAACTTCCTTGGAGGCGCCAAGATGTTCCTCCGCGCATTTCATCGTGACCGGCAAGGTGGCGCCGCTGCTGCTGGTGGAGAAGGCCAGCAACTGCGCCTGGCCGATGCCTCTGAAAAAATGTTTGATGGAAAGCGGCGTGAGGAGTTTGAGCAAACCGAGGTAAACAATGATCGCGTGCAGCGCGAGGCCGATGACGACTGCGGCGCAATACCAACCGAGGGAGCCGAGCAGCGAAATAATTTGCGAAGGATCGTCCTTGGCCATCGTGTTGATGGTGTCGGCAATGAGCGCAAACACGCCGATGGGCGCCATCAGCATAATGAGGTGTACTACTTTGATGACGACCTCTTGCAGGCCGGCGAACACATCGTAAACGGGTTTTCGTTTTCGTTCCTCCACCAAAACCAGCGCCGCGCCAAAGAGCAAGCTGGCGAAGACCACCTGTAGCATGGCGCGGTTGTTGCCGGCGGCTTCGAGAAAATTGTCCGGAACCATATCCACTAACGGCTGGAGCGGCCCGCGCTTTTGAGTTTCAGCGGCGACATCACTGCGTTTGGCCACGTCGGATTTGTATTGTTCCTGAAGTTGAGCCCGCGTTTCTTGCGGTAATTTTTTGCCGGGATTGATGGTGTTGACGACAAGCAAGCCAATCGTCACCGCCACGGCGGTGGTGGCGAGGTACAGCCCGATGGTCTTGCCGCCCATCCGCGAAAGTTTTTTGAAATCAGAAAGCGACGCCACGCCGCATACCAGCGAGGCGAGCACCAGCGGCATCGCGATGAGCTTGAGGAGGTTGAGGAAAATTTTTCCGAAGGGGGCGATCCAGTCCGCCGTAAACCCGCCCCAGCCCCAGTGTGCC
This sequence comes from Limisphaerales bacterium, assembly GCA_014382585.1. Classification (NCBI taxonomy): domain Bacteria; kingdom Pseudomonadati; phylum Verrucomicrobiota; class Verrucomicrobiia; order Limisphaerales; species Limisphaerales bacterium. The sequence continues at coordinate 71,865 of JACNJL010000026.1, forward strand.
GCGCCAATGCCGTAGGCGGTGCCGAGCACGAGGCCGAGGATGATCTGCCAATGTAGTCGCTTGTACCAAGCCATTCCGCGGGCAGTATGCGGGCGGGTGTGCCGCGGCGAAAGGGCAAAAATCTTGTTTAAAAAAGCATTTACGGGCAAGCTCCCGCGCCCTCAAGGGGTTTTAGAGACAAAATGCGCACAGTGAATATAGGCATAATCGGCGGCGGCACCGTGGGTGGCGGCGTGGTGCAGGCATTGCGGCGTAATGGCGCGCTGATGGCGAGCCGCCTTGGCGTGCGCTTGCGCGTGGAACGCATCGCTGTGCGGAGCCGTTGCAAGAAGCGCGCGGTGAAGTTGCCGGCAAATTTATTGACGACCGATTGGCGCGAGATTGTTGAGGATCCAAAAATCGATTTGGTGGTGGAGTTAATGGGCGGCACGACGACGGCAAAGGACGTGGTGCTCGCGGCCTTGCGCGCGGGCAAACCGGTGGTGACGGCGAACAAAGCGTTGCTGGCATTTCACGGCGAAAAACTTTTTGCGGCTTCGGAGAAGAGCGGCGCGAATCTTTATTACGAGGCCAGCGTGGCAGGCGGGATTCCGATCATCAAATTATTACGCGAAGGGCTCATCGGCAATCGCGTCACCGAGCTGTACGGCATCCTCAATGGTACGTGCAATTTTATCCTCACGCAAATGCAGGAAGACGGAATGGGCTTCGACGAGGCGGTCGCCGATGCGCAGGCGCAAGGCTTCGCCGAGGCGGATCCCTCAACGGATGTGGATGGCCACGATGCGGCGCACAAGGTCGGCATTCTCGCTTCGCTCGCGCACGGGTTTTGGGTGAAGCCCAAGCGCGTGTACACCGAGGGCATCCGCCACGTGACGCCGCAGGATTTGGCGTTTGCCGATCAATTGGGCTATCGCATCAAACTGCTCGGCACGGTGAAAGCCGCCAAGGATGCGCCGGTGCAGGTGACGATGTATCCGGCGCTTGTCCCCAAAAATCACGTGCTCGCCAGTGTGGGTGGCGTGTACAATGCGATTTATTTGAAAGGCGATGTCCTTGGCGACACTTTATATTACGGCCAAGGCGCGGGACAGGACGCCACGGCCAGCGCGGTGTTGGGCGACATCGCGGATGCGGCGTTGGATTTAAAGCACGATTCGCCCGAGCGCGTGCGCGCTTTCACGCCACACGAAGCCAATGGTGAGGTCGGCGCGATTGATGATGTGGTGAACAGTTATTATTTGCGGCTCAATGTGTTGGACCGCCCCGGCGTGCTCAATCAAGTGGCGTCGACTTTAGCCAAAGCCAAAATCAGCATCGCGTCTGTCTTGCAACCGGAAGGGCAGGAAGGCAAAAATGTTTTGCTCGCGCTGATGCTGCATGCCGCGCCCGAGGCTTCGATGGCGAATGCGCTGAAAGCGATCCGGAAAATTTCCGCCGTGAAAAAACCCACGATGATTCGAGTAGAAAACTTTGATTAAATGAGCAGTGAACACAAAAACGCCGCCGGTTGGCGCGGCATCATTCAAGGCTATCGCGAGCATCTCGCGGTGGGGCTGGAAACGCCGATCATCAGTTTACATGAAGGCAATACGCCGCTCATTCGCGTGCCCAATTTTGTGGAGGCGATCGGCGGTGCGTTTGATTTATATCTGAAATACGAGGGGCTCAATCCCACCTCATCCTTCAAAGATCGCGGGATGACGATGGCCGTCACCAAAGCCAAGGCACGCGGCGTGCAGGTGGTCGCCTGCGCCAGCACGGGCAACACCAGCGCGAGCGCTGCCGCATATGCCGCGCGCGCGAAAATGAAATGCGTGGTGCTCATCCCCGAAAGCAAAATCGCCCGCGGCAAACTTGCCCAAGCGTTGATGTACGGGGCGACCACGCTGCAGATGCCCGGTAACTTTGATGACGCGCTGACGATCGTGCGCGAGCTGTGCGCCGATGGCGTGGTGGAATCGGTGAACAGCATCAACCCGCATCGGATCGAAGGGCAGAAAACGGCGGCGTTTGAAATCTGCGATGCGCTCGGCGACGCGCCGGATATGCACGTGCTGCCCGTGGGCAATGCCGGCAATATTTCGGCGTATTGGAAAGGCTACCGCGAATATGCCGACGCCGGAAAAAGCGACACGCTGCCGCGTATGATGGGTTTTCAAGCCGCCGGTGCCGCGCCGTTTGTGGAGGACGTGTTTATCGATCACCCCGAAACCATCGCCAGCGCCATTCGCATCGGCAAACCCGCCAACTGGCAACCGGCCAAGGCCGCGCTGCAATTTTCCGCCGGCGCGATTGACAAAGTCACCGACGAAGAAATTTTGACTGCGTACCAAATGATCAGCGCGCAAGAGGGCATCTTCGTCGAGCCCGCTTCGGCGGCCGCGCTCGCGGGAATCATCAAACTCCAAAGTGCCAATAAAATCGCCGAAGGCAGCATCGTGGTGGCGACGATGACCGGCCACGGATTGAAAGATCCGGACACCGCTGTGGAGCACGCGAAGGTTAAAGCCACGACGGTGGAACCGAATTTGGATGCGGTGAAAGCTGCGATTGGACTGTAACGATGGCTCTCATTGTTCAAAAATATGGCGGGACATCCGTTAAAGATACCGATCGGATCAAAAATGTTGCCGCGCGGGTTGGCACGTTTCGGCTTCGGGGGGATAAAGTGGTGACGGTTGTTTCGGCGATGGGCGGGGTGACGGATAATCTTGTGAAGATGGCGCGGGAAATTAATCCGATGCCCAATAATCGCGAGATGGATATGCTGTTGGCGACCGGCGAGCAGACGACGATTTCGCTGTTGGCGATGGCGTTGCATTCACTGGATATGCCGGCGGTTTCGTTGACTGGCGCGCAAGCGGGCATCGTGACCGATGGGGTGCACTCGAAAGCAAAAATTCAAAACATCACGCCGGGTCAAGTGCACGCGATGCTGGAAAAGGGAAAAGTGGTCATCGTGGCCGGGTTTCAGGGGCAGACGAGTGATGGGCGCATTACCACGCTGGGGCGCGGCGGGTCGGACTTGACGGCGATTGCTTTGGCTTCGGTGTTGAAAGCGGATTTGTGCCAAATTTATACGGATGTGGATGGCGTGTACACGGCGGACCCGCGGGTGGTGCCGAATGCGCGGAAGTTGGATGAGATTTCTTATGACGAAATGATGGAGCTGGCCAGCCTCGGCACAAAGGTGATGCAAAGTCGATCAGTGGAATTTGCCAAAAAGTTTAATGTAAAATTTGAAGTGCGCTCGAGCCTCAACAATAACCCGGGAACAATTGTGATGGAAGAAACTGACAGTATGGAAGCGGTGGTCGTGCGCGGCGTGTCGTTGGATAGCAATCAGGCGAAGATGACGGTGACGGCGGTGCCGGATAAACCGGGTCACGCGGCGCGGGTGTTCAGCGCGCTGGCGGAGGCGGCAGTGAATGTGGATATGATTGTGCAAAACGTCAGCCACGGCACGGCCACGCCGGCGACGGATATTTCCTTCACGGCCGATGCCTCGGATTTGCCACGCGCACGGCAGGTGATCGCAGATCTCAAAGATGAAATCGGTTACGCCGATGTGGCAGGCGATGAGACGATCGCGAAAGTATCCGTGGTGGGCGTAGGAATGCGCACGCATCCGGGCGTGGCGGCGAAGGTGTTTGAAACGCTTGGTATTGCAAATATCAACATCGGAATGATTTCCACCAGCGAAATTAAAATCTCGGTGGTGGTGGAGGCCAGCCGAGGCGAGGAAGCAACGCGCGTGTTGCACGAGGCATTTTTTGGCGACGACAAGGAAGGTTGAACAATGACCGGTCCCATCAGCAAATTCATTCAGCGCCACTACCGCCATTTCAACGCGGCTACGCTGGGGGACGCGGCGGAGGGTTACGCGCGGTTGCTGGAGGGCGGCGGCAAAATGTTTGTTACATTGGCCGGCGCAATGAGCACGGCGGAGTTGGGGTTGTCGCTGGCGGAGATGATTCGGCGCGACAAAGTGCACGGCATTTGCTGTACGGGCGCCAATCTTGAGGAGGATTTGTATAACCTTGTTGCGCACGATTTTTATGAGCGCGTGCCGCATTATCGCGACCTCACGCCGGCGGACGAACAGGCGTTACTTGACCGTCATCTCAATCGGGTTACCGACACCTGCATTCCCGAAGAGGAAGCCATGCGCCGCATTGAACACGCCGTGCTGGCGCTTTGGCAGGAGGCGCAGACGCAGGGTGAGCGGCATTTCCCGCACGAATACCTGTATCGCCTGCTCAACGAAGAGCGAGTGAAGGCGCATTACCAGATTGATCCGAGGGACTCCTGGTTGGTCGCTGCGGCGGAGAAGAATCTGCCGCTTTTTGTGCCCGGCTGGGAAGACTCCACGCTGGGCAACATGTTCGTGGGGCATTGTTTGGTCGGTGACCTGGATTTTAATGTCGTTCGTTCCGGCACAGAGTACATGGGGGCGTTGGCCGATTGGTATTTGCAAACCACCATGGGCCAGTCCGTGCGCGAGTGCGCCGAATCGCAGGCCGATACCGAAACCCTGCCCGCCAAGGGCGGCCCTTGCGCAGCGCAGGAAAGCACCGTGGGGTTCTTTCAAATCGGCGGCGGCATTGCGGGCGATTTTCCGATTTGCGTGGTGCCGATGCTCCATCAAGATCTCAGCTTGGAATGCCCTTGCTGGGCGTACTTCTGCCAGATCAGCGATTCCACCACCAGTTACGGCAGCTATTCCGGCGCCGTGCCCAATGAGAAAATCACTTGGGGCAAGCTCGAGCCGAACACGCCCAAGTTTGTCATCGAAAGCGACGCCACCATCGTGGCTCCACTCATGTTCGCCCACGTGCTGGGCTGGTAAACCACACCCACGCCAGGACGGCCAGAGCGACGATGCTCGGCCAGCGCACGTAATCAGGCGCAAAGACGATCGCGCCATTGATCACCATGAAAAGCAGAAACCCGTGCAGTCCCCAGTTGAGGACGCGGCGGCGGCGCAGATAACTTTCTTCATCACTCCAAAGCCAGGCGGCATCGATGATCCACGCGGCCAGAAATGCGTAGTTAAACCAAATACCATAGGGCGCAGACTGGCCGGTGAAGGCAAGGGCGCGTTCGTTGACACTTTGCACGGCGGCGGCATGGCTCCAGTCGTGTGCAAAATGAAACGCAGCGATCACGTGCCAGAAATAAAAATCGCAACCCATCGCCCACACCCAACGCGTGGCGGGAAAGCGCGGTCGCGCCCCGTGGGTTTGCAGTAGGAGAAAGGCGCCGAGGAAATAACAGGCCATCGCCAACCAGGCCGTGCCGCGCACTGCCAGGTCAGCAAAATCGGCCGAGGTCATATCACAACTTCGTGGAGGTATCGGCGCCGGCGTCGCCGCGGCGTTCGAGCTTGATCACACGTTTCTTGATGATCTCCAGCTGCTTGGTCAGTTCGTAGCTGGCTTCGTAGAGGGCTTCCTGTGTTTCGGTATCGTCCAGTGAGGCGATGGTGGGATTGAGGTCCATCATTTCGAGGGCGATGGTTTTACAACTGGCTTTGATTTTCTCGCTGGCTTCGGGGCGGGTCATAGGGGGAATGTCCAACGTCCAATGCCCAATGTCCAAGCAAATCCAAAACCCCAATCATCCATTGGGGTTTAGTAGGTCGCTCGTCCGCCGGAAAGGTCAAATACGCCACCCGTGGTGAACGAGCAATCCTCGCTGGCGAGCCATGCGACCATTGCGGCGGCTTCGTCGACTTCGCCGAACCGGCTCATCGGGATTTTGCTGAGCATATAGTCGATGTGCTCTTGGGTGCATTGTTCGAGGATCTCGGTTTGGATAACGGCGGGGGTGATGCAGTTGACGCGGATGCCGTCGGTGGCGAGTTCTTTGCCGAGGCTTTTGGTGAGGGCGATGACGCCCGCCTTGGCGGCGCTGTAGGCGCTGGCGTTGGGGTTGCCTTCTTTGCCGGCGATAGAGGCGGTGTTGATGATGCGCCCGTAGCCGCGGTCGCGCATGTGCGGCACGACGGTTCGGCAGCAGAGAAACACGGCGTTGAGGTCCACATCGATGACGCGGCGAAATTCTTCGACGGGGTATTCCCAAGTAGGATAGTTGCCGCCTGCGATGCCGGCGTTGTTGCAGAGGATATCAATGTGGCCGAGCGCGGCGATGGTGTTTTCGGTGGCGGCAACGACGGCGTCAGCATCGGTGAGCTCGACGGGTTGAGTTTCGACAGTGCCGTGTTCGGACAGCGATGCCTTGGCTTCAGCGGTGGCTTGGGGGTCGATGTCCCAAAGGCTGACGCGGGCGCCGGATTGGAGGAGTCGCCGGGCGATAGCATAGCCAATGCCGCGGGCGCCACCGGTGACGATGGCGTTTCGATTGGAAAGATCGATTTGGTTCACGGGCGGAAGATAGTGGAAGGTAATCCAATGACCAATCCCCAAATCTCACGGAATGATCAACCACCAACCCTCGAGCTTGGTTTTGGGGTTTTGGATTTGCTTGGACTTTGGGCGTTGGGCGTTGGATGTTTCCCAAATGCACCACATTATTTTTACCACTGCGCCCGATCTTGAGGTGGCTCGTCGTTTGGCGCGGGACGTGATAGAAAACCGGCTGGCGGCGTGTGCGAATCTTGTGCCCGGTGTGGAATCGCATTATCGGTGGGAGGGCAAAGTGTGTAAGGAATCTGAGGTGTTAATGGTGCTCAAGACTACGGGGGAACAGTTGCCGGCGCTTGAGGCATTTGTCTTGGCGGAGCATCCATATGACACGCCGGAGTTTGTGGCGCAAACCATCGAAGCAGGTAGTGCGCGGTATTTGGATTGGATTTCCAGATGTGTCGGGCCGGAGGGCAACCTGTGAATGGCGCACTCTTGACACGTTCGGGCAGAGGGGTAGGGTTCCGCCGATGAATGCTTTTAGACTTTGGATGGCGGTTTGCCTGTTATTTAATCTCACCGCCCGCGCGGCGGAAAGCCAACCCATCAACGGTGTGCGCGCAGTGGTGGCCGGCAAGGTGATTACCCAAAGGGATATTATTTTGCGCGCGGGAAACGTCTACCGGTTAATTCGCGATGCCGACGGCCAACCGGTGAGAGATCTCGAACAGATTTTGACTGAGATGATTAATGAAGCGTTGTTTGTGCACAGCATCAAGATTCACGAAAAATACAAAGTGCTGGCCGAACGGCCCGAGCGTGGTGAGGAATTGTTAAATCAGGAAGTTGCCAACATATACGAGAACGAACGCGAGGCGATGGTGAACAAACTACGAGCTCAAGGCAAAACCGTAGAGCAACGCATGGCCGAATTGGTGGATGAAGAACTGCTGAGCATCGCGCAGAGTTTGGTGATTGATTCGGTTCAGGTTTCCCCCGGCGCGGTGGAGCAATACCTAAAAGATCACCCCGAGGAAGCCGGCAAAGGCGAAGCAGTGAAAGCGCATTGGGTAAGAATCCCAACCGACACCAAAGACATGAACGCCGCCAAAGCCGAAGCACTCGCCGCGGGCCTCAAGTCGGTGGCCGCCGTGGAAAAACTGGCTGAGCAATACAAGGAAGAAGACAAAGGATCGTTGGGCTGGATTTATGCAAACAAGAGTCAACCCCTGCCGCCGGGCGTCAGCCGCGACAATGCGAACGAGCTGATTTCTTTCGGCGAAACCACGGGCCCCACCTCCGGCTCCTGGAAGGATAAAGCTTACTACTACCTAATCTACATTGAGCAATACGAAAAAGACCGGCAAGTGCCCGGCGAAGAATTGCGCCGCCGCGCCGAGCGACGGTTACTGGATGGGTTGCAAACCAAGGCACTGGAAAAATCAATCAAACGGCTCCGCGAGCAAATTTCCTGGCGGCGGATCAATGAGTAGAGGGCAGTAAATGAAACAGGTAATAGTTTTTTTCGGGCTGGTGTGTGCCGGAATAGTTTGGGGTGCAGAGGCTCCCGATCATGCCAAGCTGCAAGCCCGCGCGGCCAAAGGCGATGCGGCGTCGCAATTCGAATTGGCCCATGCGCTGTACTGGGCCAAGGGCGTCGACCGTGATTTGGAAGCCTCCGCCAAATGGGCCAACCGCGCTGCCAAAGCCGGCAATGCCAAAGCTCAGTTTTTACATGCCACACAATTGTTTTTGGCTCACGGAGTTGAGGGGGACTCAAAGGCGGCGATTAAATTGCTGGTCCTAGCCGGCCCCGGCATCGAAAAAGCCGCGCTGCAGGGCGATGCCCATGCGCTCTATATCTCGGCGCAGCTTTATTTTCGGGGATGCAATTCAGTCAACCAATTTGAGGCGGACATTGTGCTGGCCCGTAAACGCCTCAAAATGTCGGCCGAGAAAGGGCATCTCGATGCGGTTTACCTGCTGGGATTGGATATATTTAATCAATACAAAAAATCACCGAAGGATCCCATCAATACCCCGAAACTGGCCGCCCAATGGTTTCTTCGCGCCGCGGAGTTGGGCCATCCATATGCCGCGGAAATATTGGGTGATCTGTTGTATTCGGATTTGATGGGCCCCCGCAAACCCAAGGAGGCGGCGCGTTGGCTCAAGCAGTCGGCGGAACTCGGTTTAGGAAAATCCCAGTTCCTTTATGCCCGTTTGTTGGAAAGTGGTGACTTGGGTGAGGCCAATCAACAATTGGCTTTGAAATGGTATCGCCGGGCAGCGATGCAGGGGCACAAAACTTCACAGGAAATTCTGGTTGAAAAATATTACCACGGAAAATCCGTGGAAAAAGATTTTGAGCAATCTTATATGTGGCTCACCCTTCTGGAACGACAGGGCAATTCTCCTCCCAATACACTCAAAATTAAACAAACCATCACCACCGAACTCACGGCGGATCAGCAGCTGGCCGTACTGCAACGTGCCAATGCGTTAAAAATTCAACGCACTCCCGTGACTGAAAACAATTCGTTGGGCCTGATGGGCTGCTCAATCCGCACGCAACTATCAATTCGGGAAGAATTATTTGAGTGGCGCATTGATAAAGGCGATGCCGGTGCGGCTTTGGTGTTGGGCATGGAATATTTAGACCGCGCGCAACAATTGACCCTTCGACATGGCCAATTGCAAAACGTGGCCGCTCAGATGGCGCGACAAGGCACAGAGGTCGCCCGACTCAAAGCACAGGAATTAATGCTTCGCGCGGCTCAAGATGAAACCGATGCCAACAAATTATATGCCGATTCAAGACGTCTGTTAACAATCGCCGCTGAGAACGATTTTGTGGATGCTCAACATAATTTGGCCGCACTGTACTTATTAGGGATGGGCACCCCAAAAAACCCGGAATTGACGGCGAAATGGTACGAGCGAGCCGCAAAACAAATGGATGCCGAAGCCATGTCCAGACTGGCTGGATTGTACGTGGAAGGGGATTTTTTGAAAAAGAATCTTCCGCGCGCCTTTGAGTTGTATCAGGCATTAGCGGATACAGGAGATGCGCCCGCCCAGAACAACCTTGCTACGATGTATTTGGAAGGCTCCGCAAGCGGGCAGGATTTGCCCAAGGCGGAAGAATATTTCCGAAAATCAGCGCGGCAGGGGCATAGTGAAGCCCAACAAAATCTCGGCACATTTTTGTTGCAAGGCCATTCGAAAAAGGGGATCGATTACGTTGAGTCGGTGAAGTGGTTCACACTGGCGGCCCGACAGGGAAACGCCAGGGCACAAATTGCCTTGAGCGCCGCGTATCATTATGGCGATGGCGTTGCCAAAAAAGATTCACGGCTAGCCTATGAATGGCTGCTCATTGCCGGTGAAGGATTTTTGAGAGAAGCTCAAAAAACCAAAACCCCTAACTATCTCAATGCAATCAGGATGAACCTCGAATTGGTTGCACAGAAGAAACGTGAAGTGGCGGCGGGACTTTCCAGTAAAGAAATCGAAGCCGCTGGAGAACGGGCCAAAAAATTCGTGGCCATCAATCTGTATAATCCGAATCAGACCGCAACGGGCGATCCCAAAGCTACGCTAGCCAAGGCTAATCAAGGCGATTCCGAGGCCCAATATCAGCTTGGCATGTTGCACCTCAAAGGACTCAATGGCCCGGCCGACTTGGTGCAGGCTTACAAATGGCTCACCCTGGCCAAGGATGCCGGCCATGCAACTGCCGGAGCGGAACTCGATACCCTCAGCCAATCCATGAAGAACCCGCAAATTATCGCGGCTAAACGGCTTGCCCGAAAGTTTAAACCGGTGAAGCCGGAACAAAAATAATCGATGCGCGCGGTCGGCCTTATTCTGTTGTTGGCGCTGACGGCCGATCTGCCCGCGGCTGATCTTGCGGCCCTGCGCAAACAGGCTGCCGCCGGCGACGCCAAGGCTCAATATCAATTGGGCGAAATCTTACATGAAGCCCGGGTCGTGGCGCGCGATTTGGATGCCGCCCGCCGATGGACCACTCAAGCCGCCGATCAAGGTCATGCCCGGGCGCAGTATCGGTTGGCTTCCATGCGACTGCTCGGCGAAGGTGGCACGCGCGATGCGCAGGCGGGGATGGCCCTTTTCAAAAAATGTTTACCCGCACTCACCCAAGAAGCTCAGGCCGGACAGGCCGATGCGCAAGGGAAGCTCGGCATTCTTTTTGCCCGCGGCGTGGGTGTGGAACAGGATGCCGACGCCGCGGCACAATGGTTTTTCAAAGCCGCGAAGCAGGGCAACATCAAGGCTCAGGCTGATTTGGCCAGTGCCTATCTCACCGGACAGGGAGTCGAGGCCAATCCCACCAAGGCGGGCGAATGGTTTACCCGTGCCGCGCAGAAGGGATTTGGGCCGGCCATGATTCATCTTGCCGCGTTGGAATTACAGGGCCGCGGTCGGCGGCAAAATTTGAAGGTCGGCAAACAATGGCTAATGAAAGCCACCGCCGTGAAGCACCCCGGCGATGCCGAACGCGCGCGCACGTTGCTGGAGCGCTTGGCCAATCAGGCGCCGCGTCTGTTGCCCGATATGGATACCCTTCATGCCCGCGCCGACCAGGGCGGGATTGAGGCTCAAATTGAATTAGCCCGTCGCTACGAAACCGGTTCGGGTCTTCCGGTTGATTCCGCTCAAACGGTGAAGTGGTATCTTCGCGCCATCCGGTTGGGCTCGGCGGAGGCCGCGCATCGGCTGGGCGGCATGTTCGCGTTGGGGCGCGGGGTGAAAAAGGATCCTGCGCGGGCCGCACGGTTTTGGAATCTCTCCGCCCGTCTGGGCTATGCCGCCGCACAGATTGACTGGGGCGTGATGTGTGCAAAAGGCGAAGGCTCGCCGCGCAATCCGGCTCAAGCTTACTACTGGTTTATCGTTGCCCGTCGGCACGTGGACGATCCCAAGCAAATTGAAACCCTCGCCCAACTGCAAACCCTCGCTTCCACCGAACTGACGCCGGACGAAGTGTTCGACATCCCGCAAGACGCAGCAAACTTCCTGGCGCCCAAAGCACTGACCCTGCGTAAGGCGATGGCGATGGCGGAGTACGGCGATGGTGCGGCGCAGTTTAAACTGGGTCAGGCATTGGCCGAAGGCACCGGATTGGAAAAAAATGTGGCGGAGGCCTTCGTCTGGTTTTCATTGGCCGCAAAACAAAAAGTAAACGCTGCCGGCAAGGCGCGGGATGCGCTGAAACTTTCGGAAAAAGAAAAGGCGATTGCGGAGAAAAAAATAAAATCCTTTAAGCCACTGCCCCCCCCGAAGGCGAACTAGCGGTGGACTAGCGCTTCGTGGCCAGTCGGCGAGTACGGAAGAATTGTTCCACGGTTTCCATCTTCGATGCGTCCGCGTCAAAATGATACGAAAGGCGTTTGAGCCTGGGCAGGTTGCGCAGGAAATCAATCTCCCCGTGCTCGCGCGGCAGTACCAACACCTCCAGATTGGTGCACTGAGAAAGCACTGTGAGGTCGCGCAGTTGTTCGCAGCCATCGAGGCGCAGTTCCCTGATTGGCAATCCGGCCAGCGGCTTGAGGTCCGTCACCGGCGTGCGGTCTAAATGCAGTGTGCGCAGCGGCATGTCTTTGAGTGGTGCGAGTGAGTTTACTTGCGTGCCGCTGAGGTGCAGGTACACCAGCGGCGTACCCGTCAGCGGATTCAAATCATCCACTGGTGCGAAGGCGATGGTGAGCGATTGCAGCGGCAACCCCGCGAGTGGGGTGAGGTCGTCCACTGCCGTGTAGGCGAGGTACAGCTCATGCAGCGGCATCCCTTTCACCGGACGGAGATCGTTCACGCGCGTACGCCACAGGTTAAGCGAGCTGATTGGCAGTCCCGCAAACGGCTTGAGGTCACGGGTTTGGGTGCCGGAAAGATTGATCCTCAAATATCCAAACGCATCCCGCTGCAAACGTCCGGAAAGGCCGATCTGTTTCATTGCGGCGACCCCGCGTTGCCAGACGGCAAGCTTCTCGCGTTCCATCAACGCAGCCGTGTGGCGGGCATCGGGGCCGAGGCGTTGATGGGTTTGCCATTGGTGCACACGGCTCATCGCGTGCAGGGGCAGGGCGCCCTTGTTGAATTGATTGAAATCACGAATCAACTCCTGGCTGAGCTTTAGCGCACGCGCACCGAAAGGATGCGGCTCGTTCATCGATTTTAATACCGCCGCGGCCTCGGCCGGTTGCATGAGGGCGAGGTGTACGCGGGCGAGGCGATGGGTGTGGGCGGGTTGGGGGTCCAACTCGTGCGCCAATCGGGCGGTGGCCAGTGCGCCGGGGAAGTTGCCCTGCGCGATAAGGTCGCCCGCTTGCTTGTGGCAAATCGGTGCGGTGCGCTGGAGGCGGGCGGCATCTTCGCTGCGATGATGTTGATGGCGTAAATGTTGCCAACCCACCGCGACCCCGAGCAGCACGATGATGCTGGCGGCAGCGGCAAGCGGCCCGTTGCGGCGGATGGACAGGCGGAATTGGCGCAATCGCCCGGCGTGTTCGGCGCTGGGAGCGTAGCCCGATTGCCATGCGGCCACGTCGCGTTGCAGGGCTTCTACGGCGGGGTAACGCTTTGCGGCATCGCGTTGCAGCGCCTCCATTGCCACGGCGGCCAATGCTTCGGGCACGCTGCGCTCGGGGCAGTGGACGAGTACGGCGGCGTTAGGTTGGTCGGCGAGTTTGGTGAGGGGAGTGATTTGGCCAGCCTTGACTTTTTCCAACACCTCGGGCCCGCCGCTGGTGAAGGGCGGGCGCAGGGCAAGGATGTGGTATAGGATTGCGCCAAGCGAATAGATGTCGGTGCGTTGGTTGATCGCTTCGAGCCGGCCTTCGGCTTGCTCGGGGGCCATGAAGCCCGGGGTGCCCATGACGGTTCCATAGCGGGTGCCTTCGTTTTCGCCGGAAGGCGGCATGGGCTCTTCGGCCTGGTTGATAATCTTGGCAAGGCCCCAGTCCATCACGAAGACTTCGCCGTACTCGCCGAGCATAATGTTGGCGGGCTTGAGGTCGCGATGGATGATGCCTTTGGCGTGAGCGTAGGCAACGGCATCACAAATTTTTTGGTAAATCCGCAGCAGCTGATGGAGGGGATAACGGTCGACCACATTGGATTGCCCTTGGCGCAAGCCGTTGAGCACGTCTTTGAGGGTGGTGCCGCGGACGTATTTCATCGCGTAATAGTTTTGGCCGGCGGCGTCCACGCCGAGGTCGTGGATGGGGACGATGTGCGGATGGTCAAGCCGCCCAAGGACAAGCGCTTCCTGGGTGAAGCGCCGCGCGAGGCTGGCGGAGGCAGCGACCTCGGGGGTCATTAGTTTAAGCGCCACGTGGCGTTGGAGTTGGCGGTCGTGCGCAAGATGGATTTCGCCCATACCGCCCTTGGCGAGATGGCGGACCCGTTCGTAGCGATGGGGCAGGGCGGCGGGGGGCGTGTCGGCGGCAGGGATTGCGTGAAGGGTGACGACAATTTTGCCGATGGAAAAGGATTGGCCGGGCTGGATGGTAACGGGGCCGGCGATTTGGCGGCCATCGATGAGCGTGCCGAATTTTCCGCCGGTGTCTTCGAGCAGGCAGCGGTCGGGGGTTATAGTGAGATTGGCGTGTTGGCGGGAAACCTCCGGGCTGTCGAGCGTAATGGGGCACGCGGGATCGCGGCCGATTGGGAATTCGCCCGGGACGAGGTCATACGAGACCAGCAACTGACCGCCCTTATGGGCTACCAGTTTAATAATGGCAGTTGGCACAGTTCCTCCTTGCCGCCACACCGTGACGGGAGTGCAGGCTGCCTGAAAAACGGCCAAAAATCAAGCCGCAAGACAGGGGGACGGCGTGGTTGGGCTTGCAATCAGGCTTGGTTTTCCTATGATGCGCGCCCGTTTATCCCGACTTATGCGGCAGATACCATTAATTGCATTTAATGCCTTCATGGAGTTGATACGGCAGCCTGTCTTTTTGCTGTTGTTTACCCTATCCGTGATTGTGTGTTTGTTGCTGGCGGCGACTCCGTATTTTGGTTTTGGCGGAACGGGCATTGACGTTGTTAATTTCGATGTAAAAATGGTGAAGGACGGCGCGCTGACGGTGATGCTGATTTCGGGTCTGTTCGCTGCGGTCATTTGTGCGTCGACTTCATTGGCGAAGGAAATTTCCTCGGGCACAGCCATGGTGGTGCTTTCCAAGCCGGTGGGCCGCATGCATTTTGTGGTGGGCAAATTTCTTGGCGTGGCCGGCGCGCTGACCGTGGGCACTTATCTGAATCTCCTCGCCGTATTGCTGGCCAGCCGCATGGGCTATGATGCCTACGGGAATCCGGATATTGTCGGGGTACTCACCATTCTCGGTTTCATGGCGTTGGCTTATGTTGCTGCGGGCTTTTTGAATTATTTTTTACGCAAACCCTTTGTGCCCACCTGCGTGACGTTATTGGTGGTGTTGCTCACCCTTGGGTTTCTCACCGTGTGTGCGATGGATAAACAACGGGCTTGGTGGGTGGTGGATTCCGGCGAGGATATGAACGCGGGATTTATGGACATTTGGGTATTCACAGACGCAGCCGGCACCGATTCCCGCGGGGAAGCGTTGGGTGCAGAAGAGAAAGACGAGTTTGCCGCCGGTGTGGATTGGGGTATAATTCAGCTCAGCCTGCTCATCCTCTTTGCCTTGTGGTTACTCTCGGCGCTTGCGTTGTTATGTTCTACTCGACTTTCGTGGCTACCAACGATGTCCATCTGTTCAGGGGTATTTTTAGTGGGGCTGATGTCTGATTATTTATTGGGCCGCACGGCGGAAGGCGGGGGAATGATCCATTCCGGCGAATATGTAATTTGGAATCCACCAGGAAATCAGGCCGGCACGCATTCAGTGTTCAGGCTCAAGCCGCGCGGGATCCGGCGATTGGCGGGTATGGAATTCCTTGTGAAAATGAATGTAAATGGTCCCGCCACACCCAAAGACAAGCAGCTGGTCGATGGGGTGTTGACGCTGGATGTGACCACGGATGACGGCCAGATTAAGATCGAGTACGAAGAGCTCAAGACGAAGTTGGATGGGGTGCTGAAACTCCGTTGGAACGAGCCGCTGGAGCGCAAAATGATTCAAATTGGCCGGTTATTGTTGCCCGGAGAATTCCCCGGAAATTCGATGGAACTCAAACTGGCCGGTGAAATTCGCGAGGAAATCAACAACCGAAGCGCCGAATTAGAGCAAGATGAGGCGAAAAAAGACCTGCTGATTGAGTTTCGCATTCTGGATGATCAGGTGACGACTGAAGTGGTGCCCGGCCATTTAGCCCTGTGGATTATGCCTGAACACGGCACCCTCACCAAACTGGATGCCTCGGTGGATGAGGAAGTGACCGTGGCTCGGGGTGCTGTATGGGCGAAAATCCTTTACGTTTTAGTGCCAAACTGGCAGCTTTTTTGGCTCTCAGATTCTGTGGGCGTGGAAGCTGAAGAGTTATCCAGCCGCCGCGATTTGGAAGCGGCCAAGGTTGAGGCCGGCAAAACTGGCGATCGGGTGGACATGACCCAGAACGTAAAAGTTCAGAAACGGGCAGACATTAGTTACCGCGAAGGTCAGGTGCCTTGGAAGTACATTTTAACCTCACTAATATATGTGGTGGTTTATGTTGGCGTGATGCTTTCGGGTGCGCTGATGTTGTTTGAGAATCGAGAATTAGCCTGACATGGAAAAAATCAACAAAACCGGCGGACTGTGGAATGTGGCCATCAGCATTGGAGCGGCGGCGCTCGCGGGCATTGTGGCTTGGAAAACCAATTCCACCACGGCGCTCGCGGTTTCCTTTTTTCTGGGGCTGTGTTTGCTGGTGAGTTTGGTGGGGCTGTTGCACATGGATCTCACGGACCGCGAGGGAATGGAGACGCTGGAAATGGACGCCATCAAAGCCGGTCGAGGCGGCGATGCGTTGTTTGAGCAGGGCGAAGTGTTACCCGCCAAGCGGTCACGCGAACAATTTGAGCGATGGTTTGTGCCGGTCATCTCTGTGGTGATGTTGGGGTTGCAGCTTGGGGGGGCGTACTACCTCGGTTTCCACAAAATTTCCGGAATCTTGGAGGGGATGAAAACAGATGCCACGCCGATTCTGGTGGAATCGCGTTATTTAGGTTTGGCAGGAGCGGCATTATTAGCGGTGATCCTCTTCATGCGCGGACAATTTGCCTCAAACCTGGCGCGCCTGCAGCGTGATCGGCTGTTACAACCGGCATCCGATTTTATCCTGTTTTCAGCCTACCTGCTCATTGCGTTGGCGGCGGTATTGGCGGTGAGTTTCAAGGAGCAACGGGTGGATCTTTGGGTGGGAATTGTGATGACCTGCCTGTTGGTTGGCATAGCGCTGGAGAATTTGCTGAGCATGATCTTCGAGGTTTACCGCCCGCGCGTGTCCGGGCGGCAGGGGCGATTGCTGTATCGGAGCCGTTTAATCGGGTTGATTGCCAAACCGGAAAACCTCTTCACCACCGCGGGCAAAGTGCTCGACTATCAGTTTGGCTTCAAAGTTTCAGAAACCTGGGGCTACCAGTTTTTGCGTGAACGGTTGGGCGTGCTGATCGGGATTCAAATTATTATATTTTGGCTGTCCACCAGCGTGGTCACCATCGGGCCATCCGAGCGTGGGCGTTTGCAAAACCTGATGTCCGGCAACCAAACCTCGCAGTGGCTGGGTTCGGGGATCCATTTTAAATTGCCCTGGCCATTTGCCGAAGTAGAGCGGTTTCACCCCAATCAGGTTCACAGTTTTTATGTCGGCTTGGAGGCAGATGACGATCCGGATGTGGTGAAACGGGCGCGTATTTGGCTCAAGCCCAGCGGGAAAAATTACGACAGCGAGCTGAACGGAAATCAAAACGGCGTGGGCAAAGGGAAAATTTATTTCCCCACCGGCAGCGGAAAAGCAGGCGTATCGGAAAATCTCATCGTCCCCAGCATTCCGGTTCACTATCGGATTTATGGGTCCTCAGAGACTGATCGCAAAGGATTGGAAGATGGTTGGCTCCGGTATTCCGATCCGGAAGCGGTGATCAAGGAATTGGCGCACCGTGTGGTGTCGCGCTATTTCATCAGCAAAGATATGAAAACTCTGATGCGCACCGGCCGCAATCAGGCGATGGATGACGTTAAAAAAGAATTGCAGATGTTGACTGATGCCCGCGGGCTTGGCGTGGAAATCCTGTACGTGGGCATGGCCGATTTGCGACCGCCGGCCGAATCCCCCATCCAAATGGCGGGCATGAAAGAAGACAAAAGCGCGGGTCCGAATAAGAAAGAAACCATGAGTCCGACTCCCGTGGCTGCAGTATTTGAACGGGCCATCATGGCGAACATCACACAGGAAACCGGCAAGGCACTCGCTCGTAATGCCGCGCGCCGGGAAGAATCCATGCAAACCAATGAGGTGCAGACGATCATCAATACCGCCATTAGCGATGCCACCGTGAAACTGAAAGTGGCCCAGTCTCGATTGGAATTAAGTCGGCAACAAAATGAACCCTTCCGGCGCGCACCGCGGTTGTTTTCTCTTTGGCTATACACCCGCTCAGTGAAACGTTCACTGGTTGACACCCGGAAATATATTGTGGCCGTAAAAAATGCGGACATATCAGCCGACATCGATCTTAAGGAGCTCACACGGCGCGGCATGCTGGATGTGAAAGTGCCGCCCGCCGGAGACAAAAAATAACCCAGGAATTACACTATGAAAAAAACCGTAAACATAATCATCTTTGCGTTGCTGCTGCTGATCTTCGGCTCGTACATATTCACCTTTCAAGTGCGACAGGATCAGGTGGTGTTCGTGGAAACCTTTGGCAAACGTGCCGATGCCATACAGGAACCCGGCCTGAGATTTCGTTGGCCCTGGCCCATTCAGGAGGTTTACACCTTTGACCGCCGCATCCATTTGCTCACCACCCAATACGGCCAAATCAGTACCGGCGACAGCAGCCTAGTGGTGCAGCCCTACCTCGGTTGGCGCATTCAGGATAACCCCAAGACCTTCATTGAAAAAGCGAAAGGCAGTTCCGCTGCCGCCCGCCGCGCTTCTGCCGAAGCCTATTTGCGACAGGCCCTCGAAGGAGCGGTGACCTCGGTGTTTGGTGACAAAGAAAACCTAATCGTCACCACCGAATCACTTCATGAAGGAGAACGGGCAGCACAAGGGAAGCAACACACCTTCGGGAAATTGGAAGCGGCAATTCTGAGCAACGTGAAACCCAAGGCCGAAGCATTTGGAATTGAGCTACGGTTTGTGGGCATTCGCCGGGTTGGGATCACTGAACACAGTGTTCAAGTGACGTTAAATTCCATGGTTACTCAATGGGACGATGAGGCCGCCACGAACATGAAAAAGGCTCAAGACGAAGCCCAGCGAATTCGAACGGAAGCCGCGAACAAACGAACGAGCGCGCTCAAAGAGGCCCGGGCAAAAGCCGACATCATCGCAGCCAATGCAAGCGCTGATGAAGCAAAGATTTTTTCTGAATTGGAAGAAAAAGATGCGGATTTAGCCGCCTTTCTCATCGAGCTCAATGCAATGGAATCGGTTTTGAAAAAGGAAACCACTCTCTTCCTCGATGAGAATTTCCCATTCCTGCAACCGTTGCGCGGGAATTTTTTGATGAAGGAAACCAAGCTCCCCGATAATACGCAGACTGAGTCTGCCCCTGAATGATGAGCGATTCGGACGAAAAAAACAAAGATTTGGTCGACCACGACTTGGGGCATGAAGCCGGGTCGCGGGCGATGGATCAGGCGCTGCAAAGCAGCTTCACCATCCTGAAGCTAGTGATTGCGGTGCTGGTGGTTTATCTGATTTTTTCCAATACCTCCACGGTGGAAGGAAAGAAAGAAGGCGTAATCATCCTGCGCTTTGGTAAAGCGCGTGAAGCCTCCTCCAAAGATGTGTTCGAATCGGGGATCCGATTTGCCCTACCTTATCCGTTGGAGGAACGGGTGGCCATCGAACGGGAACGTCCGATCACCACAAAGTTTTTCAAATACTCACCGGTGGGCCGCATTGAGATCGGTGATGATTTGGATAACCATCCGTTGAACGCTGAAAAAGATGGCTACGTGTTAACCCGCGATGGACGGATTCTGCATTTGGAGGCCACCTTGAATTTTGAAATCGAAGATCCAAAAGCATTTGCCTTTAATTTTGCCCAGCCCGAGAAAGTGTTAACCACCGCGTTCGAAAGTGCCATCACCCATGCGGCCTTTGAAGTGAGAATGGAAGAGCTTCAGTCCCAGCTTCAGCTTTTCACTGAAGACGTGAAGAACCGGACGAAGGAACTGGCCAAGCAATACGGATTAGGGGTGAAAATCAACGGAGTTTACATTCGACAGGCGGATGTGGAGTTGCCGTTTATGATTCGGACCGCATATAAAGGGATGAACAGTTCCCTGAAAAATGCAGGTGATATTATTCAACAGGAAAAAAACAAAGCCCGCCAAACGGTTGATGCCATTATGGGCGACGAAAACAGCACCAACCCCACCGGTGAAGTGGCCGTCGTTCTGAGCAAAGCCAAGGGGCAGGCCGTCAGCACCATGCGGGAAGCGGAGGCATTGCGTCAGCGGTTTTACAGTATTTACGGCGGGGAAGAAGAAGGCGCCCCGGTGCGCTCGATCGAGGAGCGGAGGCACGGGATGCACCGGCTTTATTTTGAAGTATTCGACCGGCTCATGACGGAGTCGGATCTGAAAATTTATGTGATTTCTAATCGCAGCGGGCCCCGGCAAAAAGTGCATCTACTCATTAACCCCAAACCGCCCGAGCCGAAGAAATCACCTTACGATAATTTAAGTGGACAACAGGGGCCTCCCGGAGGTGGACCGCCACCCACGCCGCCGGCCGGCCAATAAATATTTTTTGCCAAACCCATGCAGGACACCGAACAACTTGAAACGGCGGAGAACGCCAAAGTCAAACAGGCCGCCACCACGGTGAAATATATTTTCGTCGGCATCCTGTTCGTCATCAATGGCTTTATTGCTGATTGGTTTCTCGGATCGGAATCCAGCGTGGGTGACCTGAGCGCCATGATCGGTGCGTTCATTCTTGGCATTCGCATCTTTCGCACCACCATACATGATTTGCGGCAAGGACTGCTCACCACCAATGAGCTGGTGGCCATCGCGGTGTTGGCAACGTTTTCATCGGGCGAATATCACGCCGCCGGGCTCGTGGCATTTTTCATGTTGCTCGGTGAAATGATTGAGAGCCGAACCGCTTCCGGGGCCAAGGAAGCTATTCGCCGATTGATGAAGCTGACGCCCACCCGAGCCATTCGGATCGTGGATGGCGTTGAGGAAGAAGTGGCGGCGGTGGACCTCGCCGTGGGCGATCGCATCCGCGTGCGGCCGGGCGACAATGTGCCTGCGGATGGTGAGATTCTTCTGGGCACCGGATCGATCAATCAAGCCAACATCACCGGTGAATCGCTGCCGGTGGATAAGCAACCCGGCGACAATGTTTTTCAGGGCACGATCAATCTGGACGGGATGTTGGAAGTCAACGTCACCAAAGTCGGGGAGCAAACGGAATTTGGCCGGGTGCGCGAATTGATTTTACAGGCGGCGCAATCCAAGACGCAGCTGATGAAAATTGTGGATCAGTACATGGGATTTTACACGCCGTTGGTGTTGGTCATTGGCGCGTTGGTTTGGGCCTTCACGCAGGATTTGAACCGCGTGATCTCTGTGTTCATTGTGTCCAGCCCCGTGGCTTTTATCCTCGCCACTCCCACTGCGATGGTGGCTGCGGTGGCCACTGCGTCGCGTTTGGGGATTCTCATCAAGCAGGTGAGTGATATTGAATTAGCTGCGAAGATCAACGCGTTTGTATTTGATAAAACCGGCACCATCACCACAGGCACCCTGACGGTGAGTCGTTTGGCTCCGGTGGAAGGGGTAACCCGCGCCGAGTTGTTACTGGCAACCGCGACGGCGGAACAATACAGCAATCACCCCACCGCAAAAGCGATTGGGAAACTGGCAGCGGAAGCGGGGTTGAAGCTCTCTGATCCAAAAGATTTTAAGGAAATCGCCGGTAAAGGCGTGCAGGCCACAGTGGACGGTGCCAAGATTTTGGTGGGCCGGGAAATGTGGCTCAACGAAATTGGCGTGACCGGTGATCTCACCGGCTCGGTAGATATTGATGAAGCCGCCGGATACAGTTTGGTGTTTGTTAGTCGCAACGGGGAATTCATCGGCTGGGTGGGGATGACCGATGAGATCCGCACTGAGGCGGCCGAGTCGCTGTCGGAATTGCGGCATGAAGGTGTGCGCCGCCTTGCGATTGTCTCCGGTGACCGTACGCCGGTGGCCGAGCGTGTGGCCGCCGAGGTGGGCTGCGAAGAGGTGCGCGCGGAATGTTTGCCCGGCCAAAAAGTGGAATACGTTCAGGATATCCGATCCAAGGGTTACAAGGTTGCCTTCGTGGGTGATGGCGTGAACGATGCCCCCGCGCTCAAGGCAGGCGATATCGGCATCGCTATGGGCGCAGCTGGCAGTGATGTGGCCATTCAAAGTGCCACCATCGCGCTGATGAATAATGATCTGCGGCGTCTTCCCTTTTTAGTGCATCTCTCCCGGATGACACGCAGCGTGATTAACCAGAATTTTATTTTTGGAATTCTGTTTGTCATCATCGGGCTGGTTCTGGCCACGTTGAGTTACATCACTCCGGTGAAGGCAGCCATGTTGAATGTGGCCGGCTCGTTGATCGTGGTATTCAATAGTGCCCGACTGGTTCGTGAAGGTGAGGAATTTGATCCGTTTGAAGAAGGGCGCGAGTCCGAGCCCGAGGCTAAGGATTCAGAACCGGCCGAGATCGAAATTGGGGCAGAGCCCAAATTGGCAGTGGAGACGGACTAATTTGATTCCCGCTTATGGTTGAAACACAAACACAAGATACATCGCGCGAAACCGAAGGCGGGGCGATCGTACGGGTTGACAATTTGGTCAAAGTATTTCGCGATTTCTGGGGACGGCCCAAAGCGCGCGCGGTAAATGGGGTGAACTTCGAGGTGCGCACCGGCGAGGTTTTCGGCTTGCTGGGCCCTAATGGCTCGGGGAAATCCACCACCATCAAAATGATGCTCGGCCTGCTCAATCCGACCAAGGGATTCATCGACATTTTTGGCCAAAGCCCGCGTGATGTGAAAACGAAAGAACGGATCGGGTATCTGCCGGAGGAATCGTATCTTTACAAGTATTTGAATTCAACTGAGACGCTGGATTTTTTTGGCGGTTTGTTTGCGCTGGATTCCAAAGAGAAAAAAATCCGATCAGAACAATTGTTGGACATGGTGGGACTCACCGCCACGCAAATGCGGACAGTGGGTGAGTTTTCCAAAGGTATGCAGCGCCGGATCGGGTTGGCTCAAGCGTTGATCAACGATCCTGATCTGGTGATTCTCGATGAACCCACCAGTGGTTTGGATCCGGTGGGTTGCCGGGAAATTAAGGATCTCATTCTCAACCTCAAAGCGCGGGGGAAGACGGTTATCCTGTCCAGTCATCTGCTCGCTGACGTGGAGGATGTGTGCGATCGCGCAGTGATTTATTATGGCGGCAAAATTCAACAGTACGGAACGCTGGAGGAATTGCTGACCGAACGCGACACCATTCGCTTCACGCTTCCTGCGTTGTCCGAGAAAGCCCAGCAGGAAGTCATGAACGTCCTTGGTAAACACGTGGCCAAAGATCAGGTGCGCGTGGAAAACCCGACTCAAAACCTGGAAAGCTTTTTCCTGAACGTGGTGGAAAATGCTATCGCGAAGGACGAGGGGACCTCCGGCTCCACGGCGGGTAATGAGGTGGCTGAATTTTTGCGGGCGGATGATCCGTTGCCCACGCAGGCAGACAAGATGCTTGAGCGGCTTGCCGAAAAGGAATCCGCCAAAACCGTCCCCACCCCGGCTGAGCCCGTGCCGGAGAAGCCAAAAGTGGACACCGCTAAACTTGATTCCCTCTCCGGTGACGAGACTAAGAAAGAGCTCGTCAAACGGGATTCAGGAAAAACTAAACAATCACAATCCCTCGACGAGGCCGATGACAAACTCTCCGGTCTGCTCGGCGGCGATTGATTCAACCTCGCCGACTTTGCACGATGGACTTCAACCCCATTGAACACAGTTATTTAATGAGTTGGACCCGCGTTGCGTTGAGTGGCATGTTGCTGCTTGTCATCTGCGGCGGTATCGTGTGGGGTATTTTAGATTGTCGCGTTCGACACGTTGCCATGCTTACGTGGAAAACGGCGGTTCGCCTTCGTTTTATTTGGGTGATGATCATTCTTCTGTTGCTCGCTGTGGGCGGGCTGCCGGCTGTTTTGCGAGATGACGGCTCGGCCAAGGGCATGGCGCAAATCATCCTCACCTACACCCTGAGCATGACCACCGGCATTTTGGGGCTCTCCACGTTGTGGCTGGCGGTGGGCAGTATGGCGTCGGATATTGGCGGATGCCAAATGCAGATGATAGTCACCAAACCCATCGCTCGCTGGCAAATCTGGCTGGGCAAATGGCTGGGCATCATGGGCCTAAACCTCGTCCTGTTAGGTTTGGCGGGAACGGTGGTGTACGCGATGGTGGAATACCGCGCGCGTGTGCTGACCAGTTCCCAATACGAACGGCTCAAAGATCGGACTGATGATGAAATTAAACAGGATGTCACCAAGGCATTGAGGGAAAACCGGGTTCGGGTTGAAGAGGTGTTTGTGCTTCAGGAAGAGAAACGCCAATTAAAGTTGGACGACAATCAAAGACCGATATTTCAGCCGATGGGTGCGCTTAAGCAATTGTTGGCGGGTTTGCCGGAGCGTGAACTGCGAACGCAAGTGCTGGTCGCCCGGGCTCCGCTGGAATTGGTGGATGTAAAAATAATGGAGCGGAGCGGGAACAGTATGAATTCCAGTTCGTATAAAGACTGGAGGAAACTGCAGCGGGAAAATGATGAGCGAGTGGAATTAGCCAAAGCCCTAATGGAGGTTCAGGCGATGGCCCGGGCCGAGCAGGATCGCCGGGCAAATAAGGGGGGCGCTTTCGAGAATGTGGAGATTCCCCAGTCGCTGCCCTTTGATATTCAGCGGCAAATTCAAGACAGGGTGCGCATGGGATACCTGATCAGCTCACAAGTGATGCGGCCGGAAACCGCAAGGCAGTTTATCTTCCAAAAACCAAGGGGAGGGTTTGACGAAGACAGCGGGTTGGTTCTGAGATTTCAACTGTTGGATACTCGTATGAATTTCAAAGGGGATCGTCAATATCGTACCGTAGTGGGGTATGGGCCTTCAATCGATCAACCCGGCATTGAAATTGTGGGAAGCTATATTGCGCGAACCCAAATCGAGGAGGCGATGCTGGCCAAGGGATTTCGCCTTGGAGAAAATGGTGAACGCGAAGAGGTCAGCGTTTTTGGTGAGGATGGTAAATTGTATGTGAATGTGATGAATGCGGAAATTCCGCAACCGGAACAGGAATATATGGCCGCGCTGAAACTGCCATTTCTGAATGAAACCACCGGCGAGCTGGATCCTCGCGGCGTGGAGGTGATGTATTATGAGGGCGGATTTTTCAAAAATTACCTGCGCGCATTGGCTGTGGTATTTGCCTGGCTGGGTGCGTTGGCCGCGCTGGGGCTCATGGCCGCAAGCTTTATGTCCCTCCCTATGGCGGTGTTTGCCTGCACAGGAATCCTGCTCATTTCCTTTTGCACCGGATTGCTGAAAGACGTGGTGAAAGATGATACCATTATGCAGACCTATACCGACGGAGTGCACGACACTTCTGTGGTGGATATTTTTGCAATCAATTCATTTAAGGTGATGGTGGCAGTGATCTCACCAGTAAAGGATTACTCACCGATTGGAGATCTCACCGAAGGCCGGGCCATCACTTGGGGGCAACTGGGCCGGGCCTATAGTTATATTTGGGGCGTAACGGGCCTCTTGATTTCCGGGCTCGGGATGCTAATCTTAACCCGCCGCCAACTGGCCATTACCGATACTACCGAATGACCGCACGCCGCGCCAATACCGTTGATAGCCTGCCCAAGCCCGCCTTGGCCGGGCTCATCGTGTTGTTGTTGGCATTGACGTTTGTTGTTCAAGGCCGGCTGAACGAGCAACGGGCCGAGCTGAGTCATAACTATCTCGAACCCTTGCAGAATGCCCCGCCCTTGCTGGTGCTTGCCACTCAGGCGTTGAGCGGGTTTCGCGGAATCATCTCCTCCTACCTTTGGCTGCGCGCAAACGAAGCCCAGCTGGAAAAACGGTATCAGGAACAAATGCAACTTTCCCAATGGGTCTCCCAACTTCAGCCCAATGTCCCCACGGTGTGGGCCAATCGTTCCTGGAACATGGCTTACAATATCTCGGTGAAACATCCCGATGGCGAAACCCGCTGGATATACGTGCAGGAGGGCATTCGGTTATTACGCGATGAAGGCATCCGTTACTGTCCGCAGGAGCCAATCATCTACCACGAGTTGGCCTGGATTTTCCAACACAAGGTTGGGCATAACATGGATGACCACCATCGTTTATATAAACGGCAATGGATGAACAACATGACCGCGGTACTGTGGGCCACACCCGAGGATGCCCGCAATTCCAATGGCGTCCCCAACTTTGATGAGCTAATCGACCCGCCCAATGACGAAGTGGCTGCGCGCGTGAAAGTGTTGCGCAAAAAATATCGGCTGGATCCGCGCGAAATCAAAGCGGTGGCCATTAAGTACGGCAGATCCAAGCTTCCCAACGGCAAGATCGTGAACGCCTTGGACTGGCGGATTCCTGAAACACATTCCATTTACTGGGCTCACCTCGGCCTCAAACGCTGTTCGCATAATCCATCCCGCGAGAAGGCGTTACGAAAGCTCGAGCGCATCATTTATCAATCGATGATGTATGCCTTCGAGCGCGGCAAGTTGAACTGGAACCCAATTGACAATCAGTACGAATTTCAGAATGTCACCGGCCCTGGAGGTTCCACCCGGAATATGATGAACATCAGCGCCAGTTGGAGCACTATTCCCAATTTGGACATCACCACAAAAGCTCATGAGGCTTATCAGGAGATGATCAAGCAGGCGCAGGAGACGCGCGGTGAGGATATTTCCAGCACCTTCGGAACGGCGCATTTTAATTTTTTGCGCCGCGCCGCCAACTGGTTCTACTACTACAACCGCGAAGAAGAAGCCCGCTATTGGCTGACAGTTTGCGCCAAGCTTTATCCGGGCAAAGTCCGGTTCTACCCCGGTTTTGATTTTGAGAATGACACGATAAACATGGATGAGTTTATCCGTTACAAGCTGGAGGAAGACGTGAAGCGAGGCAACTTCGACAAAACACAGGCCCTCTTCACCGGCTTACTGATTCGCCACTTTACCTTGCTGGGTGAAGGCGATGCGGAAGAGGCTGACTCCGCCTTGGGAATGGCCAAAGAAGTGGTGGACCGCTATAATGCGCGATTTGCTAATGCCAAAGGCGGTCGAGTCTCCTTGCCTCCGTTTGAAGTCATTCGGATTCTACGGATGCGCGCCTTTCTCCTGGAAGAAAGTAAAGTGCGCGCAGCCATGCTGCGGACTGCCGTTGGGTTAGCCGAAGGCGAAATGCCCGAGGTGCCCACACCTCCGCCATCGCCGGGCCCCCAACCCCAACCCGGTCCCGGCCAGTAATAATCCCGGCTTGCCCCGGCGCGATTGGTGAACCACCTTTTCCCTATGCGGATTGTTCAACTCATTTCCTGCTTCGCCGTCCTTTGCGCGGGATGCGGGAAGGCGGATGAAACCAACAAAGGCTCGGGGGGAGGTCAGCCGATTGATAAGAGCAAACAGGTACTTCGGCTCGGCAATTCATCGGAACCGGAAGGACTGGACCCGCAAATCGTTACCGGTGTGCCGGAGCATTTCATTCTGGCTGCGTTATTGGAAGGGTTGCTGAGCGAAAACCCCAAGACCCTTGCGCCTGAGCCGGGAGTGGCCGAGCGGTGGGAAATATCCGAGGACGGCCGCGAATACACCTTCCACTTTCGCGCAAATGCAAAATGGACCAATGGCGATACGGTGAAAGCCAGCGACTTTGCATACTCATACGAGCGGATGCTCACCCCGGAAATGGCCACCAAGTACGGCTACATGCTGCATGTGCTGAAAAATGCCAAGGCGTTTAACGAGGGCACATTGAAAGATTTTTCCAAAGTTGGCGTAAAGGCGGTGGATGACCGTACGCTTGTGCTTACGTTGGAGGAGTCCACTCCATATTTTCTCCAGCTCATCAATCATTACTCGTGGTATCCGGTACACCCGCCCACCATCGAGAAGTTTGGTGGCATGACCCAGCGCGATTCTCAATGGACCCAGCCCAAAAATTACGTGGGCAACGGCAGCTTTCGCCTCAAGGAATGGAAGCTCAACGAGCACATTCTTGTTGAGAAAAACCCCCGCTACTGGGACGCGGACAAGGTCCGGCTGGAGAAGATTTATTTTCTACCCATCTCTAGTGCCGAGACTGAAGAAAAAATGTTTCGGGATGGCCAGTTGCACGTTACCCAGACCATTCCACTCACCCGCATTGAGCATTACCAAAAAGAGGAGCCGCAAGTGCTGCGTGTGGATCCGTACCTCGGCACCTATTTTTATCGAGTGAATGTGAATCACAAAGCGTTGAAGGACAAACGCGTTCGACAGGCACTGGCGATGTCCATCAATCGCTATGAGATAACCCGCTTCGTGATGAAGGCCGGTCAGATTCCTGCTTATTATATGACGCCGCCCGACACTGCCGGCTACACATCGAAGACCAAGTTCACCTTTGATCCTGACCGCGCGCGCCAGTTGCTGGCCGAGGCGGGCTATCCCAATGGCCGAGGCTTCCCCAAGATTGATATTTACTACAACACCAGCGAAGCCCACAAACAAGTTGCCGAAGCGCTCCAGCAAATGTGGAAGAAAACCCTCAATATTGACATTGGGTTATTTAATCAGGAATGGAAAGTGTACTTGGACACCGTTAACAAAATTAAGTACGACGTGGCCCGCGCCGGATGGATTGGAGATTATAATGACCCCAACACCTTCCTCGATATGTGGCTCACTGGCGGCGGCAACAACCAAACTGGCTGGTCCAATGCCCGCTACGACCGGCTGATCAATGAAGCCGGACAGAGCAGCGATTCCACAGCGCGCTTCGAGAAATTTCAGAGGGCAGAGGCCATCCTGCTCGACGAAATGCCGGTCATCCCCATTTATTTTTATGTGAGCCTGTCCCTCGTGAAACCCAACGTGCGCGGCTGGCACCCGAACATCCTTGATCATCACCCCTACAAATACATCTATCTCGAGTAGCTGCGTGCAATGATCCGGTATCTTTTCAAGCGGCTTATTATTTTTGTCCCGGTTCTCTGGGTCATTGCCACCATAACCTTTTTTATGGTTCGAATGGCGCCGGGCGATCCGTTCAGCGATGAAAAGGAAATGACCGAGGAAGTGCGCGATCGCATCAAGGCCTACTATGGGTTGGATCAGCCGCTTGGAAAACAATACCTCATTTATCTTGGCATAATGGCCAAGGAGGTGAGTAAGCATCGGGTGACCTTTGCGACTGGTGAAAATGCTAAGGAATACCGGCGCGAGGATGTGAACGCCACCCTCCGCGTCACGGTCTCCGGCGTGGTCAAGACCGTGCAGGGCGACAGCCAATGGCTGACCCGGCCTTTGGATCAAAACGCCACTTCCGGCGTGCGCGAGGTGGAGGTGTTTCGCCGGGAACGCTCCGGTTTATTGCAGGGCGATCTCGGCCCATCCTTCAAGCACAAGGGCAAGAGTGTGAACGACATCATCCGCGAATCATTTCCCAAGAGTCTGGAGCTGGGCCTTTACTCGATGGCTATCGCGCTGTTGTTGGGCATCACCGCCGGTGCCATTGCGGCATTGAAACAAAACACCATCCTCGATTACGCCCCCATGTCGTTCGCGATGGTGGGCATTTGCCTGCCCACATTCGTGATGGGCCCGCTGCTGGTACTGGTTTTTGGCCTCTGGCTGGAATGGTTCCCCGTAGCCGGCTGGTCGGCTTGGGGCGCCGAAGGCTTTTTCCCCGAGGGCTGGCCCGGCGACCGCGTATTGCCGTCCTGCACGTTGGGGTTTTTCTACGCCGCCATGGTGGCTCGGCTCACCCGCGGCGGTATGCTCGAGACGCTTAGTCAGGATTTCATCAAGACCGCCCGTGCCAAGGGTCTCACCGAAACGCGTGTGGTGGTAAAGCACGCCTTGCGCGGCGGGTTGCTGCCTACCGTCAGTTTTCTCGGGCCCGCCTTCGCTGGGATTATCAGCGGCTCGTTTGTCATTGAAACCATCTTCCAAATCCCCGGACTTGGACGACATTTCATCGAGGCGGCGACTAACCGCGATTACACCCTCGTGCTCGGAACCGTGCTGTTTTACGCCACGCTTATTTTAATGCTCAACCTCATTGTCGACATTCTCCAAGCCTGGCTCAACCCCCGCATCCGAACCCAATGAAACGCGACCGCCTAGCTGATGTTAATCTTGACGAAGGCAGTTCCCTTTGGAAGGACGCCCGGCGCCGTTTGTTTCAAAACAAGATGGCAGTGTTCGGATTGTGCGTTTTTTCGTTGATCACACTGCTCAGTTTCGTGGGCCCCTCGCTGCTGCCATACGATCACGAGAGCATCGATTTGCCCTTCCAAGCGCGGCCGCCTTTATCGGAAAAGCACCCCTTCGTTTGCCCAAACCATGAATACGTGCATCTTTATTCCGAAGATGAAAACTGTTATGTCTGCAACACGCCGCTGGAACCGGCTGCCACCCAACCCGCCCGCCACCTGATGGGTACCGACAAGTTGGGCCGCGACCTTTGCGCCGCAGTGCTGCGAGGCGGCCGCGTGTCGCTGGCCGTTGGCTTCATGGCCACGGCAGTGTCACTGGTCATCGGTGTCATCTGGGGCGCGGTGGCCGGTTACTTTGGCGGGCGTGTGGATCAGTTTTTGATGCGCATTGTAGATGTCCTTTATGCGTTGCCCTTTCTCATTTTCGTCGTGCTGCTGATGGTTATGTTCGGGCGCAACTTCCTGCTGCTCTTTTTCGCCATTGGCTTTGTCGAATGGCTGACTATGTCGCGCATTGTTCGCGCGCAGGTAATGGCGTTGAAAAATCAGGAGTTTGTCGAGGCCTCCGTGGCGCTTGGCTATGGTCGGGCGCGGATTATTTTCCGCCATCTGTTCCCCAACCTGCTTGGGCCGGTGATTATTTATACCACGCTAACCGTGCCAGCGGTGATGCTGCTTGAATCGGTGCTCAGCTTCCTTGGGCTAGGCGTGCAGGCGCCGGACACTTCCTGGGGCGTGCTCATCAAACAGGGCGCCGAGGGTATGGAGGATTACCCGTGGTTGCTGCTTTTCCCGGCTGCTTTTTTCTCGCTCACACTTTTTAGCCTAAACTTTATTGGCGATGGACTGCGTGATGCGTTGGATCCTAAATCATCGAAGGATTGATATGGCAATACTCGAAGTCGACAATTTGAAAACTTACTTTCACACGCGCAATGGCGTGGTGAAGGCGGTCGATGGCATTTCGTTCCATCTAGAAAAGGGCGAAATTCTCGGTATCGTGGGCGAGTCCGGCTCGGGCAAATCGGTGACGGTGCACACGCTGATGGGCCTCGTGCCACAACCGCCCGGACGCATCGAGGGCGGCACGGCAATGTTTGATGACAACAATTTGCTTGCCGCTGATGAAGCGGTGTTTCGGTCGCTACGTGGTAAGCGCATCTCAATGATTTTTCAGGATCCGATGACTTCGCTCAACCCGTATTTGCGAATTTCTGAGCAGCTTATCGAACCGCTACTCATTCACGGCCAAGCTAATCGTGAAGAGGCGCTGCAACGTGCCATCACGATGCTCGAGAAAGTGGGTATGAGCGACGCCGCCGAGCGAGTGCATTCGTATCCGCACGAATTCTCCGGCGGTATGCGCCAGCGCGTGATGATCGCCATGGCGCTGATCACCGATCCCGAAGTACTCATTGCCGATGAACCGACCACCGCGCTGGACGTCACTGTGCAGGCGCAAATTCTGCGGTTGCTGAAGAAATTGCAAAGCGATCTCGGCGTGTCAGTTATTTTCATAACGCACGATCTCGGGGTCATCGCCGAGCTGGCCGATCGCGTGGTGGTGATGTATCACGGCCATATTGTGGAGCAGGGCGAGGTCTTGCCGATTTTTGAAAACCCGCAACATCCGTACACCAAAGGATTGCTCGCCTGTCGACCACGATTGGAATCGACCTTCAACGTGCTGCCCACCGTTTCCGATTATCTTGATGAAACGGAAGTGGCCGGCGAAATCGAGCTCAGCGAAAAGCCCGATGCGGTCGCCCGCATTGAGGCGATGCAAAAAATCGAGGAACCGAAAATCGACGAAACTGATTTGCTGCTCGAGGTGAACGATCTCCAAGTGCATTTCCCTGAACGCGCCGGCTTTTTTTCCGGCCCAAAAGGCGTGGTGCGAGCGGTCGACGGCGTCAGCTTTATCGTGCCGATTGGCAGCACACTCGGTCTTGTTGGCGAATCCGGCAGTGGTAAAACCACCACCGGCCGCGCCATTCTCAACCTTGTGGCGCCCACCGCCGGTAGTGTGAAATTTTTGGACGAAGAAATCGCCGGCCGCAATGCCGCTGCAATGTTGCCGCTGCGCAAGCGGATGCAAATCGTTTTTCAAGATCCGTATTCCTCGCTCAACCCGCGCCTCACCATCGAACAGGCGCTCACCGAGCCGATGGCCGTGCACGGCATTGGCAGCAGCCACAGCGATCGTCGCGACCGCGCGGCGGTCTTGCTGGAGGAGGTCGATTTGGAGCCGCATTTTCTGCGCCGTTATCCGCACGAATTTTCCGGCGGCCAACGCCAGCGTATTTGCGTGGCGCGCGCGCTATCGCTCGAACCGGAGTTCATCGTGTGCGACGAAGCTGTCAGTGCAATGGATGTCTCGGTGCAGGCACAGGTTTTGAATTTATTGAAGGAACTTCAAAGCCGCCGCAACCTTACCTACATATTCATCAGCCACGATCTCAGCGTCGTCAAATTTATGGCCGATACAATGGCCGTGATGCGCGATGGGAAAATCGTGGAGCAGGGCAGAGCCGAAGCCATCTACGCTAACCCCGCCGAGGATTACACCCAACGTCTCATCGAGGCCATTCCCCGCGATAGCGTGGACTTCATCAAGCAGCGGGTGGCATGATTTTTTGTCGGCATATGCCGACAAAAGGGATGCTCTTTTCACACAAGTCTCAGCACTTTGAGCTATTGCCCAAGCGCTAGTTTTAGTCTTCTTTACCCTCTAACGGTGTTGGCGCGGTTTCGGGGGTGGAAGGGGCAGGCTGGTTGGTGGAAGGGGCAGGCTGGTTGGTGGAAGGGGCAGGCTGGTTGGTGGAAGGGGCAGGCTGATTGGTGGAAGGGACAGGCTGATTGGTGGAAGGGACAGGCTGATTGGTGGAAGGGACACCGCCTAATCCGTTGCCCGGTCGGGCGGGTTGTTCTGTGTTGGCTTTATTATTACCTGTTTTCGCAGTGCCGGTTGTTTCGCCGTCGCGTTTGTTCATGTAGGATAGCACGAGGCAGAGTACGAGGAACAGGATGGTGCAATATTTGGTAAGTTGGGTGAGTACGTTGCCGGCGCCGGCGCCAAAGAGGGCGTCGGTGGTGCCGCCACCAAAGGCTGTGCCGAGACCGGCTTCTTTTTTGGGCAGTTGCACGAGCACCAGCAGGATGAGAAATAGGCTGATTAAAAACAGGATGATCGTGAGGGCAAGATTTAGAATTTCCATTGGGTTTCCTTAATTGAGTGTGTTGGTAATGATTTCAATAAAACTTTTGGCTTCCAATGATGCTCCGCCGACGAGGGCGCCGTCCACATCGGGTTGGCTCATTAATTCGCGCGCGTTGTCGGGCTTCACGCTGCCACCGTACTGAATCCGCACTTCGGCGGACACGCTCGCGGGCAACTGGCCGCGGATGAACGCGTGCGCGGCTTGCGCCTGTTCGGTGGTGGCTGTTTTGCCGGTGCCGATCGCCCACACGGGCTCGTAAGCGATGATGGTGTCGCGCAATTGGTCATCCGTCAATCCGGTAAGGCTGCCGCGAATTTGTTCGCCCACCACTTCCTCAGTTTGATTGCCCTCGCGTTGGGCGAGCGTTTCGCCCACGCAAACAATCGGCTTAAGTCCGGCGGCGAGCGCGGCTTTGGCCTTGGCGTTTACGAGCGCGTCGCTTTCCTTTTGGATCGCGCGCCGTTCGGAGTGGCCGAGGATGACAAAGTGCACCAGCAACTCGCGCAGCATCCCGGCGGCAATCTCGCCGGTGAACGCGCCGAAATCCTGCTCGCTCATATTTTGTGCACCAAGGCGGATGCGAGTTTCGCGAATCCCCGCCGACACTCGCTCCAACGCGGTGAACGGCGGGCACAACACCACGTCCACTTCTGTTTGATTGGCGAGTTCGAGCTTGAGGGCCTCCACTAGTTCC
Organism: Limisphaerales bacterium; assembly: GCA_014382585.1. Classification (NCBI taxonomy): domain Bacteria; kingdom Pseudomonadati; phylum Verrucomicrobiota; class Verrucomicrobiia; order Limisphaerales; species Limisphaerales bacterium. The sequence goes on from JACNJL010000026.1 coordinate 105,828, forward strand.
GTGGCTTCGGCCACGGTTTTGTTCATCTTCCAGTTTCCGGCAACGATTAATTTTCGATCTTTGTTCATTCGATTAAATTATTGTTCAGAGAGCGCGGCTACGCCGGGCAATTCGTTGCCCTCAAGAAATTCAAGGCTCGCGCCGCCGCCGGTGCTCATAAAAGTGACTTGTTCGGCCAATCCGTTTTGGTTCAACGCCTTCACGCTGTCGCCCCCGCCGATGATGCTGACAGCCCCCGCGCCCGTGGCGCCCGCCACGGCGACAGCCACAGCCATCGTGCCTTTGGCAAATCGCGCGTCCTCAAAAATGCCCATCGGACCGTTCCATAAAATTGTCTTTGCGCCAGTGATGGCCTCGGCATAGCGTGCAGCGGTGGCGGGGCCAATGTCCACGCCCTCGCGTCCATCGGGAATGTCTTCGGAGCTGTTTACCTCGGGGTCGGCCCATTTGCCGTCATTCATTTGGGAAATTAAATTATCGGTCGGCAATAAAAATTCAACGCCACGGGCGGCGGCTTTGTCCAGCGCGGCTTGGGCGATATCGACTTTATCCGGTTCCACCAGCGAATCGCCCACAGATTTGCCGAGCGCGAGTTTGAAGGTGTAGGCCATTGCGCCGCCAATCAGAATGGTGTCGGCCTTTTCAATTAAGCGATCGATGACTTTGATTTTATCGGACACCTTTGCGCCGCCGAGAATGACGACGAAAGGCTTGTCCGGCGTTTTCAGTTCTTCGCCAAGAAATTTCAACTCGCGTTCCATCAACAATCCCGCTGCGCATTGGCCGCCGCGGGCGGTGATGACTTCCGCGATGCCCGCCGTGCTGGCGTGCGCTCGATGTGCTGCACCGAAGGCATCGTTCACAAACACATCGGCATTGGCCGCAAGTTGTTCGGCGAAGTCCGGTTTATTTGCTTCCTCGCAGGCGTGGTAGCGGACATTTTCGAGCAACAGGATTTCGCCGTCCTGCAAATTGTTCACCGCCGAAGAGGCGGCTTCGCCCACACAATCGTCAACGAAGGCCACGGGTTGGCCGATCAATTCGGCAAGTTTGTTGGCCACCGGACGGAGGCTCATCGATGCCACGCGCTCGCCTTTGGGCCGGCCAAGATGCGCGGCGAGGATGATGCGCGCGCCTTTTTCGGTGAGCAATCGAAGCGTGGGCAGCGTGGCGCGGATTCGTGTGTCATCATTGATCACCATTGTGCCGCCGGTTTCCTCCATCGGCACATTATAGTCCACGCGTGTAAACACGCGTTTTCCCTTTAAATTTAAGTTATTAATCGTCAATTTCGCCATAAGCGGGCGCGGAGCATAGACCAAGCAAGCGCCCGATAAAAGCAGAAAAACAGCGGTTTTCGCGCATTTTTAACGAACTTGAAGGTGATGCCAAAACTGGGTGGGAGCTTCGCCCTCCCGAGAGTTGCACTACTCTGCGCGCAGCAAGTCCAAGGCTATTTGGAAATCGTCCGGCAAGGGCGCTTCGAGCGTGAGGCGTTTACCGCTGGCGGGATGATCAAAGCTGAGCGTGAAGGCGTGGAGCAGTTGGCGCGGGGCGGTGTAGCTGGTGGCTTGGGTGAAGGCGCGGGTGGGGCGGCCGCCGTAGACGGCATCGCCCACCACGGGGCAGCCGAGGTGCTGTAGGTGCACGCGGATTTGGTGGGTGCGTCCGGTGTGCAGGGTGGCTTCGATCAGTGCGGATTTATTTAAGAGTTCGAGTACTCGAAAATCTGTGTGCGCATCGCGGCCATTGGGGGTGATGGCGATTTTTTTGCGATGCACCGGATGGCGTGCGAGGGGTTCTTTCACAGTGTGCTTTGGTTTGGACGGTTGGCCGCACACCAGGGCGTGATAAATTTTGGTGGTTGTGCGGTCGGCAAACTGTGCGGAGAGTGCGAGGTGCGCGTCGTCGTTCTTGGCCACCACGAGGCAGCCGCTGGTGTCTTTATCCAGCCGATGCACAATGCCCGGCCGCGCCACACCGCCAATGCCGCTGAGCTGACCGGCGCAATGGTGCAGCAGCGCGTTCACCAACGTGTTGCTTTCGTGGCCGGCGGCGGGATGCACGACGATGCCTGCGCGTTTGTTGAGCACCAGCAAATGGTCATCCTCAAAAAGAATGTCCAACGGGATGTCTTCGGGTATCGCCTCAGAGGGGATCGCTTCGGGCCATTCAATGGTGATCGCCTCGCCCGCCCGCGGGTGGTGCGTGGCTTTGGTCGGTTGGTCGTCCACGCGCACGTTGCCGTTTTCGATGAGGCGCTGGAAGGTGCCACGCGAGGTTTCGGGGAAATGCCCCTGCAAAAACTTGTCCAGCCGCGCCTTGGGTTGCGATTCCTCGACGCGCAGTGTCTCGCGTCGGCTCATACCTCTTTCACGGGGCGATCTTTCAGCTTGGCCCACAAAATGCCTCCGGCGACGAGCAAGCCGATACTGATGAGTTGGCCAGGAGGTAATTCGCCCAGAGTGTTGCCACGGGGATCGTCCCTTAAAAATTCTATTCCAAATCGAATGACTGCGTAGCCCATTAAATATGCGGCAAAGATTTGTCCGTCGAATTTGCGTTTGCGAAATAGCAACGCCAGCCCCGCGAACAGGGCGAAGTTCAAAAGCGATTCATAAATCTGTGTGGGATGAACGTGGCCGGGGTGGGTGGGGTGACCCTCGGGGAACGTCACCGCCCACGGCAAGGCGCAGGTTTTTCCATAACAACAGCCGGTCATAAAACAGCCCAACCGCCCGAAGGCGTGGCCCAGCGCGATGCTTGGCGCGAGGGCATCGAACGTGGCCCACACGGGCATTTTTTTCACGCGCGTGAAAATGATGATGGCGATGCTCGCGCCAATGAGCGCTCCGTGGAACACCAAGCCGGAGCGTTGGAAGAGCAATTCCTTGAGCGGCTTGCCGCTGTCGCCTTCGTTGATGACGTACAGCAGCTTGGCGCCGGCGATGCCGCAAATGAAAATCCACAGCACGAGGTTGGAGAGATCCTCCGCGTTGAGGCCGATCTTCATTCCGCGCCGCCCAGCCGTCCACAGCCCCAGCATAAATCCCGAGGCCAGCAAAATGCCGTACCAATGAACCGTTAACCCGCTAATTTGAAATGCAACCGGATGCACGCGGCACGTTAATCCGCGCGGCAGTCCGGAGCAAGCTTGGCTTGTTTGCACCTGAATAAACTGTATGCGCGGGCGGTTTTGGGGTAATCACGCCGCGTGTCGAATTTGATTAAAGAGGTGGAGGCGCACGCGGCGGAGCGGTTGGTGTTGGCGGAAGGTCAAACGCCGGCGGCGGAGTTGGCGCGTTACAAGCGGTTTCTCAAGGACGAGGCGGCGCGGCTCAAGAAGTTGCATCGCGGCGGGGGCCTTGGGCGTGAGGTGTGCCGCGCGCGGGCGGCAGTGATCGACGCGCTCATCCGGCATTTGCTCGATACGGCGATTGGGCTTGCGCCATTGGGAAAATTCAAAACCCCGCCGTCCATCGCCGTGGTGGCCATCGGCGGGTATGGCCGCGCGGAACTGAATCCGCAGAGCGACATCGATATTCTTTTTCTGTGTGACGACCGTTTGTTGGCCAAGCCGAAGCCGGAGGAGTTTTTGCAGAGTGTCACGGACACGGTGCTGTACACGTTGTGGGATGTGGGCTTGAAGATTGGTCATTCGGTGCGGCGCGTGCGCGATTGCGTGGAGGAGGCGAACAAGGATATGCAAAGCAAAACGGCGCTGATCGAATCGCGCCGTGTGGCCGGCGATGCATCGCTGTTTGAAAAAATGGAGCGCACGGTGCACGCCAAATGCGTGAAGCCGCACGTGGAACATTACATCGCCGCGCGGCTGGAGGATCAAGCGGCGCGGCGTGCCAAGCATGGCAACGCGGTGACGATGCAGGAGCCGAATATCAAAAATGGCTGCGGCAGTCTGCGCGATTATCAAAATCTGCATTGGATGATGCACTTCCGCGAGGGGTTCCGGATGATGGAAGATTTGGAGGCGCGCAAGGTGGTGACCAAAGCCGAGGCGGAACGGCTGGAGGCGGCGTATTCTTTTTTGCTGCGCGCGCGCAATGAGCTGCATTATCAGATGGATCGTCCCGTGGAGGTGCTCACCAAAGCCGTTCAGCCGAAGGTGGCGTGGCAGTTGGGCTACACGAACCGCTCGCCCGCCAAGCGCTTGGAGGCATTTATGGGGGATTATTACAAGCATGCGCGCCACATTGATCTCACCGTGCGGGCCATCGAACAACGTCTCGCGCTGGTGCCGCGTCCGGCGTGGCAACAGGCGTTCGGGCGTTGGGTGAGTGGCCGCAAGGAACAGGTGATCGATGGGTTTACGATTGAGGATGGCGCGATCAATACGAAAAACCGCCGCGTGTTTCGCGATCAACCGCGCAAACTGATGCGCGTTTTTTTGCTGATGCAACGCCATAGCTTGCGGTTGCATCCGGATCTCGCGCAGATTATTCGCCAACAAGTGTGGCTGGTGGATCGCGCCTTTCGCGAGGACCCGCACGTGCACGAGACCTTTCTGGAAATCCTCAATCACCCCGGCGCGGTCGGCCGCATTCTGCGTCGGATGCACGAGCTGGATTTGTTGGGCAAATTCCTGCCGGAGTTTGGCCGACTGACGTGCCTGGTGCAGCACGAGTTTTATCATCAATACACCGTGGACGAGCACACCCTCGTGTGCCTCGAAAAACTCGATGGCTTGTGGGAGGAAACGTGGCCGGACTACCGCCGCTACCACGAAGTGTTTGAGGAAATTGATCGGCCTTCCACGCTGTACCTCGCGCTGTTGCTGCACGACTCGGGCAAGGGCATCGAGAGCGATCGCCACGAACGCGAAGGCGCGCGTGTGGCCGAGCACGTGGCCGATCGCCTCGGCCTCGATGAAGCCGCTGCCGATAGTTTGCAGCTCATCATTCGGCATCATCTCACCATGGTGCAAGTGGCGCAGCGGCGCGATTTGGAAGACCCGCAGGTCATCAGGCAATTCGCCGAGGAAATGGAGACGGAAGAAAATCTGAACCTGCTGATGCTGCACACGCTGGCCGATTCGCTGGGCACGAGCGATGATTTGTGGAATGGGTTCAAGGATACTTCGCAGTGGAGTTTGTTTTGGAAAACACGCGCGCTCTTCCGCGAAGGCCCTGTTGCGGTGCGTGCGGAAGAAGAGGAACGCGCCGAAATTGAGGCTGAAGTCACCAAATTGATTGGCAACAAAGTGCCGCGCGAGGAAATCACCGCGCACTTTGAGCAATTGCCAATGCGTTACTTTCGCGCCTTGCCGGCTGATGAAATCGCCGAGGACATCGGGTTGGTCAACGAATTCATCCGACTGCAAATTGCCTTTGACGATCGAATGCTCGAGCCCGCCGTGGAATGGCAGCGCGACCGCGACCGTGGCTATGCCGTTGCCAGCATTTGCACGTGGGATCGCTCCGGGCTATTCAGCCGCATCACCGGCGTACTCGCACAATGCGGCTTAAATATTTTAAGCGCGCAGATTTTTACGCGCGGCGATTCGATGGTGCTCGATCACTTTCATCTTACTGACGCCCGCACCGGCCAGTTGCCCACCGGCGAACAACGCGCGCAATTTACCGAGCACCTCAAACCCGCCCTCGCCGCGCACGAGGACCCCGATCTCGATCTCGCGGCCCTTCCCGATTCCGGCATCGAATACACCTCGCTCACCGGCGAACGCATTCCCACCGAAATCCATTTTGACAACCGTTCCAGCGCACGCTTCACCGTGCTCGATCTCGAAGCCGAGGACCACGTGGGCCTCCTCTATGCCGTTACGCATACGCTAAACGCCCTCGGCCTCACCATCGAGCTTGCCCGCATTAACACCGAAAAAGGCGGTGCCAACGATAGCTTTTATCTCACTGACATCGATGGCGAAAAAGTAGAAGAAGAAAGCCGCCAACAATTCATCGCCACAATGCTCCGCCACGTCATCGCCGCGCTGCACGAGGCGTAAAAATACATGTTGACAACAACCGTTTGAATGTCAGATTTGAACAGTTCTGACTAACTATGAAAAAAGTTTAAAATGAAAACCAACATTCCCCTGTTACTGTCAGTCATTTTCACCCTATTAACGTACTCGGTGCGCTCAGGTGTTCATACATACATTGAAGAATTTGACCTTATTACCGGAGAAGGTTTCTATGAAGAAACTGGGTACGATGAAGACTATGGTTATTATGAAAAAATCAGCACGTTCGATGATTCGGGGCACTTCGAAGAAATGGGATATTCCGAGGAGTCAGGATTTTATGAAGAACACGGATGCGTTGTAGAAGATGGGCTTTGTGAGATCAATGGTCTGTCAGAGTCATGTGGTTCTTATCATGAGGAGTGGGTTAGCAATAAATTAGATCTACTTGACTTCAATGAGTTGGCGGATCAAGTTTTATTACAGGTCTGGGACGGAAAAAAATCTTTTGTGTCGAATGACGTGATGTTGGAGATGGAGGAACATCAAGTGGATGAGGGTGAGGGCGAAAAATGGACTTCAAGTGAGTCCTCTGTGGTTGATTTACTAGACTTCCATGAATTGGATATGATGAGTCTTTTGTTTAAGGAAACACTTGATGTTCCATGGATATGGATGCCTCAACCTTTTTTTAATAACCAGCCACTGAATAAAGTACGAGGACTATCTGATGATAAAATCAACATATGGTTCCATAGGGACGAGGGGGAAATACTTTTTTGGGTTGAAATTGTTGATGTGGATGGCAAAGTAGTCGGGTATACAGCGTGGCAGCTGGCTCTCTCCGGCGAGTATGTACATGATGTCACCATAAATGTAACTGACGTGGAAGGTGGCGCGGCGAGGACATTGTTCACAAAGAAAGTGAGGCGGATGTTTGCGTGGGATTTCCAAATACAATCAGAACGAGGAATTGAAAAGGATAAATGGTATCGCTACACAGCTATGAATAATGGTTTGGTGCCGCTTGAAGACACAGTTGGTGATTTAAATAATTATACGCGCAAAATCCCCATTTATAAACGCACGAACTTAATAGGTGGAATTGTTCCTGAGGGTTGCGGCCCGTATAAGGTGGAAATAAATTATATATTGAGTATTGTGATTGGAAGTTTAAATTGGTTTGGGAGGAGGCACGAAGACTTGTGAATCAGTTAAAATTCGATCGATTGTTTTGCTTTGTGGTGGCCTTGATAGCTGTTGGCTGCCAAGGCGTTGTTGAAGAAGGAAAGGTGTGGGGGTACACTAGGGCAGAATGGCACTTGGCTGCTGAGAAACGTTGCAACGCTCGGATTATGAATTTCTTGGGTGCTGTGAACGGGGTTATGAGAAAGGATAATTTGATTTTGATTCGGAAGCATCCCGATTTCAACGATGATCAAATTTACTTTTATGGGAAACAGTTGACACTTGAGGAAAAGAAATTGTTTCGTCAAACGTCTGCGCGTAGCGCAAAACAGTTGAAGGACATCGGCCACCCTTTTTGGGACGAGATTGAGAAGGTGTTGGACAAAGCACTCGGAAAAGAAAGTAGGGACTTTAACCCTCAAACAACGCCATAGCCGCTGCTTGGCCGCCGTTGTGGCTGAGGCTGACGTGGACGCTTTTGCCGCCTTGTTCGAGTAATAGAATTTTTCCGCGACCGTGCAATTTCACCGTCGGGCGGCCTTTGGGTTGATGGACGATTTCGATGTCGTGCCAGCCGAGTTGTGCGCCGATGCCGGTGCCGAAGGCTTTGCTGATCGCTTCCTTGCCGGCGAAGCGCGCGGCGATGCATTGGGCGGGGTCGCCTTGCGAGAGGCAATATTTAATTTCCTCCTCGCGCAGCACGCGATTCAAAAACCGTTTGCGCCAGCGCTTGCAAATTTCGCGGATGCGCTCCACTTCCACGATGTCGATGCCGGTCCCAAAAATCATCCGCGATAGCCTTTCATCAGCTGCAACATTTCCTTCACCGCTCGCGGCAAGCCCACGCTCACGGCGTGGCTGATGATGCAGTGGCCGATGTTCAACTCTTCCAAATGGGGCACGGCGTGGAGTGTGCTGAGGTTGTCGTAATTAATTCCGTGCCCCGCATTCACGCGCAGGCCGAGGCTGTGCGCGTGCTCGGCGGCGGCGATGAGGCGATTGAGTTCCCGCTGGCGGGCGCGGGCATTGCCGAAGTGCTCGGCAAACTGGCCGGTGTGCAGCTCGATAAACTGCGCGCCCGAACGCGCGGAGGCGTCCACTTGTTTGGCATCGGGATTGATAAATAAACTGACTTCAATGTTGGCCTTCGCCATTTTTTTGCAAGTGCGCTTCAGCGCGGGTAATTGGCCGGCCACATCGAGCCCGCCTTCGGTGGTGATCTCCTCGCGTTTTTCGGGGACGAGACAGACGATTTCCGGTTTGGTACGCAGGGCGATGCGGACCATCTCGGCGGTGTTGGCCATTTCGAAATTGAACCGCACGCTCACCGCTTTGCGCAGCGCGGCGATGTCGGCATCCAAAATGTGGCGGCGATCCTCGCGCAAATGCGCGGTGATGCCGTGCGCGCCCGCGGCCTCGGCGGCGATGGCGGCGTCCACCGGCGAAGGCTCGCCGCGCTTTTGCCCACTTTGCCCTCGATAACGCGCCTCGCGCAGCGTCGCGACGTGGTCGATGTTGACTCCCAACTTAAGCATCGGGACACGCTACGCAAATTCCCCCGCCTTGCCAACTCCGCGGTGTGTGTTAAAAATTCGATGTGAAATTTCCAATGCTCATCATCGCCGCATTGTTGATGGCGGGGGTGTTGTTGGGCGATTGGATCGAAATATCGCCGGCAATCATTTTGGCGATGGCGTTGCCGGCAACGGGCGTGGGATTGGCTGCCGTGTGGCTCGGCCAACGCTGCGATGGGGCGGTGTCGCAACGAGTAGGATTTTCTAATGACCGCCTCAGGATGGTTTCCGGCATAGCCGATGTCGTGCGGCAAGTGGCGTTGATTGCCACGATTGTGTTGGTGGGTTGGGCCAATTACATACGGCAAACTGCGCCTATTTCACCGAATGATCTGCGGCATCTCATTCCGGAAGAGGGCGCGATTGTCACGCTGCGCGGCAAGTTGGTGGCCACGCCGGAACGCCGTCACGCGGGCGTGGTGGAGCGCACCTCACTGCGCATCCGCGCCGAGAGCATTACACGCCGCGGTCAAAGCCAACCCGCCCATGGCACGGTGATGGTGACGACCACGAATCAGCTGGGCGAAGATTTTTATGCCGGGCAATTCGTGGAGGTCGATGGCGTGCTCATCCAACCCGAGCACGCGAAAGCGCCGGGATTGTACGACCGCCGCGAAAGTCTGCGGCGGCGTGGCATTTATTTTGAACTGAATACGGACAAACTCACGCGCTGGAAACTCATCCCGCAAAGCTCATCGCCGCGCCCTCCATTGGCCGATCGCTTTCGTGCGTGGGCGCGGCACAATCTCAGTCGAGGACAACCGGAGCAAGACGAAGCGCTGGAGTTGCTGTGGGCGATGAGTCTCGGCTGGCGCACGGCACTCACGGGCGAAGTGGCTGCGCCGTTTATGCGATCGGGCACGATGCATTTTTTTGCAATCAGCGGATTGCACATCGGATTGGTGGCGGGAATTTTCGTGGTGCTGCTGCGGGTGCTGCGTGTGCCGCGTGCGTGGGTGGGGGTCGTGGCGATTCCGTTGCTGTGGTTTTACACCGCGGCCACCGGCTGGCAACCCTCCGCCGTGCGGGCGACGGTGATGATGACGCTCATCCTTGCGGCGTGGTCGCTTAAACGGCCCGTCAATATTTTGAACTCGCTCGGGATGGCGGCGTTTCTGATTTTGTTGTGGGATCCGCAACAACTGTTCCGTGCGAGCTTTCAATTGTCTTTCGCTGTGGTCTTCAGCCTTGCGTTGGTGATGCCGCCCATCGTGGAACGACTGCAAGCAGGCGTGCGGCCGGATCTATTTTTGCCGCGCGAACTTTGGCCGCGCTGGCGGCGGTGGATTTTGGAACCGTCGTATTGGTTGGTGGGGGCAATCGCGGTTTCCTTTTGCGCGTGGCTCGCGTCGTTGCCGCTCATTGCGCATTATTTTCATTTGGTTAACCCCGTGGCATTGCTGGCGAATGTGCCGGTGGTGGCGTGCGGCACTTTGGCGTTGGCGAGTTGTATGGGGAGTTTTATTTGCGGCGGTTGGCTGGAGCCGCTGACGATTTTGTTTAATCACTCGGCGTGGTTTTTTATGAACTGCATGATGGCCATCAGCCAATGGACTTCCGATCTCCCCGGTGCGTGGCAATATGTGCGCGCGCCTGCGCCGTGGATGATGGCCGGCTGGTACGCGGTGCTTTTCGGCGTGGGCACGGGCTGGTTTTTGAAACCCGCTGTGCGTCGCTGGGCCTTGGGTGGCGGCGGCGTGTTTGTGGTTTTGTTGTTGGCGCGTTGGCAATTTGATCAACAGGAAGTGCGGATCACGATGCTTCCGGAAGGGCCGATGATTCACGTGGAGGCTAACGCGCATACATCCGGTTTGCTGATCGATACCGGCAACGCGATGGCCGTGGAATATACCGTGCAGCGTCATTTGCAAGCGCGCGGTGTGGATGCCCTACAGGCTGTGGCGCTCACGCACGGCATCGGCCATCACATAGGCGGCTTTACTCATTTGCTGGCTGCGCAGCCGCTGGAGCGCGTGTCCTTGAGCCACGCCAAATCATCCTCCAGATTTCATAAAACCGTACTGGCGGAATTGGCGCAACACGAGGGATTGAAACGCACCGTATCCGCTGGCGACTCTATCGGCCGGTGGACAGTGTTGCATCCGGCGAAAGGTGATGATTTTGCCCGCAGCACCGATGATGCGATGGTTTTGCGCGGCGAGTTTCACGGAGTGCGCGTGCTCCTCCTTTCCGATGTGGGCCCGGATGGCTGCCAAGCCATGCTGGCCCGCGATGCTGATTTGCGCGCGGACATCGTGGTCGTGGCCATCCCCAGCTATGGCGAACCACTGAATACCGGTTTGCTGCGCCTCATCGATCCGAAAGTGATTATTGTTCACGACAGCAAATACCCCATCGCCGAACGTGCTTCAGCCGAGTTGCTCAAACGCCTAGGTGAAAGTGGTGTCGAAGTGTTTTCTGTGCGGCGACAAAAAGGGATTTGCCTTTCCATCGCTCGAGGTGATTGGTGTTTGAAAAACTCGAACGGTGTGTTGTGGCGTAGCCGTGAGTATTAGCGGGGATTCATTCGCCTGTCGGGCGCACAAAACAGCCAAGCCCAATGCAGCCTAGTCCGTTTAGTAACAGAAACGCCGTTGCCAAAACGGAGAGCGCCTCGGCGTTGCGGTTGTTTAGAATGACAGAGCCGGCTTCGGAGCCGGGGCGGATGTCGAAGCAGATCATTTGTTGGTCATTGCGGACGTAAAGCCGACCGTTGGCGAGGGCGGGGTTGTTCCAAGTTTTGCCGGGGAGGGCGGGGAGGCGGGCGATTTGTTGATGGGATTCGGGGGTGGCCTTGACGAGGGCGAGGTCGCCGTTTTCGCATTGGATGATGAGGTGGCCTTGGGCGAGCAAAAGCTGGCCGTGGCCGTAGTTGTCACCGCGCCATTGTTTTTCTCCGGTTTGGGCGTTGAGACAGACGAGGTACGCGGCGTTGTCGCCGCCGCCATCGTCGAGGCCATAAAGGTGGCCTTCGTGTAGCACGGAACTGGTGAATTTGTTTTTCAGGTGTTTATTTTCCCATACGAGTTTGGCGGAAAAGGTGTCGCCGGTTTTTTCAATTTCGATGAGGCCGCAGCCAGTGCCGTAGCCGGCGCTGATGAAAACGTGTGTGTCATCGATCACAACGGGTTGGGCGATGTTGTTGTCGTAGCTCACGGTCCATTTTACGGTCCACAAAATTTCGCCGTCCTCAAGTGAGAGCCCTTGGATCGCGCGGCCGGCGCAGAGCAGGATTTGTTCGCGTCCGCCGAGCGTGGTGGTGATGGGCGACATGTACGCTTGTTTTTCAGCGGCGGAACGCCACAAGACTTCGCCGGTCATTTTGTCCAACGCAAACACGGTGTGCTTGGCTGATCCCGCGCGGGCGCCGGCGGTGATGATCAGTTTTTCGCCAGCCACCCACGGCGAAGCGCACGTGCCGAAGGGGAGGTTGCGCGTGCCGAAGGCGTCGTAAATGTTTTTGTGCCAAATTACTTTGCCGGTGTCGGCGGCGAGACAATGGAGTTGGCCTTCGGCACCGAGTGTGTAGAGGCGATCGTCATCCCACGTGGGTGTGGAGCGCGGGCCTACGCCACCCATTGCGGATGTGTCGTTAAATTTTCCAGCGTACGTGTGCCGCCAGAGTCCACGGCCGTCGGTGAGGTTGTAGCAGGTGACCACTTCGCCTTCGGCCCATTGCTCGAGGGTGAAGAGACGGCCGCGGGCGAGGGTCATCGAGGCGTGGCCGCCCCCGACCGGGGTGGTCCACGCGGACTTCGGCGGGGCGGTGTCCCAATCGGTTCGGATGGTGGGCCCGTTGTAAACGCCATCGCGCCGCGCGCCACGATAGCCCGGCCAATGGGCGGGGTCATCGGAGTTGGGTTTACGATCAGAATAATTCCAATCTGCATCGCCGGGTGCGGCCAGCACCCAACGGAGATCGCCGGGCAAGCCGCGTCCATCCCAGTCCACACGCGTCCAGCCGGCCTTGGTCATTAGCAAAATTCCGAGAATGAATTGGACGAGCATGAAGATGAGCAGCATCACAGTCTTGCCTCCGCGCCACGGGAGGCGATGCCGCCACAACAGCCAAATGGCCAGCGGCGGGCAAAGGTAGCTGGCAAGGCGCGGGGAGACAGGCGGCTCGGTGTTGCTCATGGGCGGAGTGTATCCGTGTTGTCGCCGAGGGCAAACGTTTTGGCAAAGGTGCACGCTGTGTTTATACTGTACCCGTGCCTGATTCATTTCTCACCGCGGCGTGGCGCGACTTGATACTGTTCAACTGGCGCGTGGATTCGGCGTTGCTGGCGCCGCATGTGCCGGCGGGCACGGAACTGGATCCGAGGGAAGACGAGCATTGGGTGAGTCTGGTGGGCTTTCGTTTTTTGGATCTGGCAGTGAAAGGGGTGCCGGCGATCGGGCACCGGAATTTTCCGGAAATAAACTTACGGTTTTATGTACGCCGCGAGGTGAAAGGGGAACTGCGCCGTGGAGTGGTGTTTCTGCGTGAACTCACACCGCGTCGGCTGGTCGAGTGGGTGGCTCGCGCGGTGTATAATGAACCGTACGAAACGCTGCCTCTGCGCGCCTTGGTTGAGGGCCGGCGCACTGGTTACGAATTGGAACTGGACGGTGCCCGCCAGCAAATGGCGGTGGATGCCGCGGGTGATTGGCGCGGGCCGGAGGCAATGGAGGAGTTTTTCATCGAACATTACTGGGGGTATAATCGGCAAACCGACGGTGGCTCGATGGAGTACGAGGTGACGCATCCCACTTGGAAGGTTCGTTCCGTGGAGTTGGCGCGATTCGACTTGGATGTGCTGGCGATTTACGGCCCGGAATGGGCCGAGGCACTGGCGGGTGAACCGGATTCGGTGATGAATGCGGATGGGTCAAAGGTGGCGGTGTTTTCAGGGACAATGATCTAACCACAGAGGCACCGAGAGCACAGAATTTTCAAGAGACTTTCTCTGTATCCTCTTTGACTCTGTGGTGAAAGGGTTACCCAACAATCTCTTTCACAACGCGGGCGGGGCGATCATTGGTGAGTTTTTGGGATTGGCCGCCGTGGTGGTAGGTGAGTTGGGTGTGGTCGAGGCCGAATTGGTGCAGAAGGGTGGCTTGGTAATCGTTGGCGGTGACCTTATCGACGGCGGCGCGGTGGCCGACTTCGTCGGTTTCACCATAGATGGTGCCGGGCTTGAAGCCGCCGCCGGCGAGCCAGGTGCTGAAGCCTTGGCCATTGTGGTCGCGGCCGGGTTTGCTGCGGGATTGCACCACCGGCAGCCGACCGATCTCACCACCCCAATGGACGACGGTGCTGTCGAGCAGGCCGCGTTGTTTTAAATCGGTGACCAGCGCAGCGGCGGGTTGATCGGTGCGGCGGCAAATGGACGGCAGACCGGCGTGGATGTTTTCGTGGTTATCCCACGGCTGGCCGTTGAGGAAGAGCTGCACGAAACGCACGCCGCGTTCGACGAGCCGTCGGGCGATGAGGCAGCGGGTGCCGTATTCCTTCGTTTCGTTTTGATCGATGCCGTACAACTTTCGGGTGGCCTCGCTTTCCCCACTGATATCGAGCGCTTCCTTGGCGGCGGTCTGCATGCGGGCGGCCAGCTCGAAGCTGGCGATGCGTGACTCGAGGGCGTCTTCGCCGGGCAACGCCTGGGTTTGATCGGCATTGAGGTCGCTGAGAAATTGCAGAAAATTTTCCTGTGGCGCACCAAGCAGATGGCCGGGGGCGTCGAGGTTAAAAATGCGCGGTTCCTTGGCGCGCAGGACGGTGCCCTGATAAAGGCTGGGCAGCCAACCGTTGCTCCAGTTGTGATTGCCATCGACCGGTTTGCCGCCCGGATCCTTGAGCACCATGTAGGCGGGCAGCTCGTCGTTTTCGCTGCCGAGCCCGTAGGTGAGCCAAGCGCCGAGGCTGGGGCGGCCGGTGATGCCCGGGATGCCGGCGTTGATGTAACGGATGGAAACCTCGTGGCCGTTGTGGCCGGTGTGCATGCTTCGGATCATGCAGAGATCGTCGGCGATCTTTGCGGTGTGCGGCAGCAGTTCGCTGAAGTCCATACCACATTGGCCGTGCTTCTTGAATTGCCAGGGGCTGCCGAAGAGCTTGCGGCTGGCTTCGTTAGCAAAGCTGTAATGGACGCTGCCGCCGTATTCCATACCGTTGCAACGCTGCAGCTCGGGCTTGGGGTCCGTGAGGTCCATGTGGCTCGGGCCGCCGTGCATGAAGAGGGAAATCATCGCCTTGGCCCGGGGCGCAAAGTGCGGTTGCTTGGGCTTCAGATCAAACCGACGCTGGGCGCGCGGGATGTCCTTGGGCGTGCCGAGCAGTTTCTCACGCTGCAACAACCACGCCAACGCCAGACTGCCAATGCCCATGGTGTTGCGGGCAAGGAATTGGCGGCGAGTGTGGGCGAGGTCGTTCATGATGGGTGAATGTCCAAGGACCAATGATCAATGACCAAGAAATATCCAATGACCCCTGACACAAACTTGGGGATTGGGTTTTGGGTATTGGTCATTACGCCAGTATCTCCTTCACGATTTTGCCCGGTTGGCCGTCGGTCAGGGTTTGTTCTTGGCCGGCGCGTTTGTAGGTGAGCTGTTCGTGGTTGAGGCCGAACAGGTGCAGGAGGGTGGCGTGGTAATCGTAATGGTTGACTGTATCCTGCACAGCGCGGTGGCCCCATTCGTCGGTGGCGCCGTGGATGTGTCCGGGCTTGAAGCCGCCGCCGGCGAGCCACATGGAAAAGCCGTAGGTGTTGTGGTCGCGGCCGGGACTTTTCTCGTTTTGCACCACGGGTAGGCGCCCCATTTCGCCGCCCCAATGGACGACTGTGCTGTCGAGCAGCCCGCGGCCCTTGAGATCTTTGATGAGCGCGGCGATGGGCCGATCGATTTTCTTGCAGGACGCGGGCAGGGCGTTGGTGATGTTACCGTGGTGATCCCAGTATTGGTTCTTGGTGAACACCTGCACGAACCGCACGCCGGCCTCCACCAATCGTCGGGCGATCAGGCAGCGCGTACCGAAATCTTTGGTGGCCGGATCATCGATACCGTACAGCTGCTTGGTGGCCTCGCTTTCGCCGGAGATATCCATGACCTCCGCCGCGGCAGTCTGCATGCGGGCCGCCAGCTCGAAGCTGGCAATGCGTGCCTCGAGGTCCAGTTCGCCGCCAGAGGGGTCGCCATTCAGTTCGCTAAGGAATTCCAGAAAATTTTCCTGTGGCTTGCCGCGCAGGGCGGGCGGCGGATCGAGATTGAGAATGCGCGGTTCGCGGGCGCGGACGACTGTGCCTTGGTACAGGCTGGGCAGCCAGCCGGGCGACCAGTTCAACACGCCCAGCACGGGGATGTTCACCGGATCGCGCAGTACCATGTAGGCGGGCAGGTTTTGGTTTTCCGTGCCGAGCCCGTAGGTGAGCCAGCTGCCGAGCGACGGTCGGCCGTCGGTGGTGCGGCCGCTGTTCATCGCGTGGATGGACTGACCGTGATTGTTCACGCCGGTGTGCATGCTGCGAATGAGGCAGAGCTCATCAGCCACCTCGCCAAAGCCGGGTACGAGTTCGCTGAAGTCCATGCCGCATTGGCCGTGTTGCTTGAACTTCCATTTACTGGCGAGCACCTTGCTGCTCGCCTGAGCGGCGTTGTCGTACTTGATCTTCTCCGGGAAATCGCGCCCGTCCCACTCATCGAGCTGGGGCTTAGGATCGCAAATATCCATCTGGCTCGGGCCGCCTTGCATGAAGCAGGAAATCATCGCCTTGGCGCGCGGAGCGTGATGCGGTTGCTTGGGCAATAAGGTATGCGCGGCGGATCCCAGATCCGGCTTCACCGGTTTGGCCAGCAGCCCCTCGCGCTGTAACAGCCACGTCAACGCCACGCCCCCGATCCCCATCGCATTCTGCGCGAGGAAATGTCGGCGGGTGGATGGGGAGGGAGAGGTCATGGGTGATTTGGGGTTGCGGGGGAAATGTCCAAGGACCAAGGGCCAAGGCCCAAGGAATTCACAATCACCAAGGCCCAAATTTGGGAATTGGTCATTCCTTGGTTCTTGGTCATTGGGCAATGGGTCATTTCAACATCATTCCACATACACAAAATTATTTGCACTCATCAGCGCCTGGCAATAGTTGGCCAGCGCGGTGAGTTCCGGGGTTTTGTCTTTGCGCTCCTTGAACACGGCGGTTTGGCGGTGGACAAATTCGCGCGACTTGGAGAGCTGCTCGGGCGTGGCGGCGCGGCCGAAGGCATGGTGCCAGCCGCCGGTGAGCTGGGCATCGAGATCGTCCTTGGCGGCGGCCTGCAAACGCTCGGCCATGGCGCGGCTTTGGCTGATGACAAAGGCGTTGTTCATGAAGATCAATGCTTGCGGCGCCACGGTAGAGACGGGGCGCTTGGCGCAGTTGGGCTCCATGGCGGGCGCGTCGAAGGCTTCAAGGAAGGAGAGCTTGCGCGTGCGGCGCACTTGTACGTAGAGGCTGCGGCGATGTTGCGCGCCTTGAAGATCGACCGCCTTGCCGGGCTTGCGTTCGCCGTCGAGGTTTTCCTTGCCGATGATGAACTGGCCGACCTCATCCTCCATCACCGGCACGGGCTTGCCGCCTAGGCGCAGACTGATCTGGCCGCTGAGTGCCAGCATCGCATCCCGAATGGTCTCGGCTTCCATGCGGCGGACGTTCATGCGGCCGAGCAGACGGTTGTCCGGATCGATGGCATCCTGCTTGGCGGTGCGGCGGGAAACCTGTTGGTAGGCTTGGCTGGTCATGATGAGTTTGTGCAGTCGCTTGAGGCGCCAGCCGTGTTGCATGAAATCAGCGGCGAGCCAGTCGAGCAGCTCAGGGTGGCTGGGCAGTTCGCCCAATCGGCCAAAATCGCCGGGCGTATCGACGATGCCTCGGCCGAAGTGATGCAGCCAAAAGCGGTTCACCAAAACGCGCGCGGTGAGCGGATGTTTGCCGCTGGTGAGATGCTGAGCAAAGGCCGTGCGGCGGCCGGTGGAGGGCAGGGCGGGATTATTTTCGGCAAAGCTGGGCGCGGACACGACGGTGAGGCCGGCGGGGGGCACGGCGTCTTTGGGTTGATCGTGGTTGCCACGGAAAAACACGTGCGTGGTTGGCGGCGTGCCGGCCGGCTCGGTGAGTGCGCGGATGAAAGGCTCCTCCGGCTTGGTGGCGCGGATGTCGCTCGCCTTTTTGGCCATCGCATCGAGCACCTTCTTGCTGAGGGCCTCCTTGAAAAACTGGATGCGTTTATCAATGCGCTTCAATTCGGCGGCCGCCTTCTCGTCATCTTTTTTATCGGCAAACTTTTTCCGCTCAGTGTTGAGCTTGCTGATTTCGCCGTTGTATTCGCGGTCGTAGAGATACAGCGAACCGGCGCTGATCTGCCGCACGCTCGGGTATTTTTTTAGAATGGCATTCTGCGGGTCGGTGCGTTTCTTGGAGCGATAGGCTTCGCGCAGTTCGGCGCGATCCTTCTCTGGCACAGCCTCGAGTTTCCATGTGAGCGTGCGCTCGATGAAGAACTCAACCTTCTTTTGGCGCTCGGCATCCGCCTTCTTGGCCTCAGCCTCGATCTCGGCGGCCTTGTTGCGGTCGGCATCGGTGTAGAGCGTGATGCGGCGGCTGTTGGGGACGCGCCAACTCTTGGGGTTAAGGCCCGGCTCGAAGATGGCGCGCAGTTGGTAGTAATCTTTTTGCGGGATCGGATCGTAACGATGGTCGTGGCATTGCGCGCAGCCGACGGTGAGGCCCATGAGCGAGCTGGACACAATCTTGAGGGTCTCGGCCATCACCTGATTGCGGGCGTCATTATTGTTGGCCGTGCCCGTGCCGTCCGGCGCCATGCGGAGGTAGCCGGTGGCGGTGAGCTTGTCGATTTGGTCAGGCTGCAGCTCGGTATGCGGCGGCTTCACCATCTCGTCACCGGCGAGTTGTTCGTGAATAAACTGGTCCCACGGCAAATCCTTGTTGAAGGCGTTGACGACATAATCGCGATAACGCCAGGCCCACGCGCGTTCGGTGTCTTTCTCGTTGTACCCCTCCGAGTCGGCATAGCCCGCCACATCCAGCCAATGCCGGCCCCAGCGCACGCCGTACTGCGGCGAGGAGAGCAGGCGATCGATCAGCTTGGCGTAGGCGTCGGGCGATGGGTCGGCAATGAAATTTTTGGTTTCCTCCGGTGTGGGCGGCAGACCGGTAAGATCCACGGTGGCGCGGCGGATCAACGTGGCCTTGTCCGCGGCAGCGGAGAAGCTCAAGCCCTCCGCGTGCAGGCGTCGCAGTAGAAACGCATCGACCGGATGTTTCGCGCCCTCGGGCACCTTGGGATTTTGAATCGGCTGAAATGCCCAGAAGCTGCGTTCTTCCGCCGTGATACCCACGGCATCGGGATCCCCCGGCTCCGGTCGCGCCGTCTTGGCGCCTTGGGCAATCCATTCGCGGATCAGGGCGATCTCTTCGGCTGCCAGCTTCGCCTTTTCCTTCGGCATCTTGCCGGACTGAACCATCTGGAACAGCCGGCTTTCCTCCGGCTTGCCTTCGACGATGGCGGGCCCGTGCTCGCCGCCTTCCAGCAACAACCGTCGCAACCGCACATCGAGGTCGCCGCGTTCCCGCCCGTCTTCCCCGTGGCAATGGAAACAATGCGCCTTGAGAATCGGCCGGATGTCTTTTTCAAAAAACACTGGTCCCGCCGCGTGTGTTACGCCTGTGCCGAGAATTAATATTGCAATGATGGCCCTCATCAATCTGCGGTTTTGACTCTAAACAATGCGGGCGCATTCGGCAAGGTTCTGAAATAAACGGTTGAATTTTAGAATGGACAACGGTGAGGGAGCGTTGGATTTTTATCCGGATGAAATCGCGCATATTGTTCCTTGTGTCGCTGTGTGTTTTCCAGACAATTTCCGCTGCACCCACATGGAAGGCCGCCGTGGCCAAGGCGGTGATCACGCCGGATAAGCCATTGTGGATGGCTGGTTACGCTTCGCGTAAATCCGGTGCGGAGGGGAAGTTGCAGGATCTTTTTGCCAAGGCATTGATGGTGGAGGATCCCTCAGGGGAACGGATGGTCATCGTCACGCTGGATCTCATTGGTGTGCCGCGGCCGTTTCGGTTGGCGATGGAAAAGGCGGCGCTCGCAAAGTTCAAGTTGCCGACGTCGCATTTGTTACTCAACGCTTCGCACACGCACAGCGGTCCAATGATTCGTGTCGTGCGGCCCATTGGCAAAGGTGCACTCATCCGGCCGGCGACGGCTTCTTACGATAACATTCCCGCCGCCCAACAAGCCCGGCGCGTGGCGGAGACGCTCGCGTATATGGAAGAGCTGCAAACCACGGTGCTCGGGCTTGTCGGCGATTGCATAAAAAACCCTCAACCCGTGAAACTTGCTTATAGTCATGCGCGGTGCGGGTTTGCGATGAATCGGCGCTTGCCGGTGAAAGACGGTTTTCGCAACAGCCCAAATCCCGCCGGCCCGGTGGATCACGATGTGCCCGTGCTGCAGGTGCGCAGCCTGAACGGCAAGTTGCTGGGAATTTTATTTGGCTACGCCTGCCACAACACCACCACCGGGACGATGAAATTTAATGGCGATTACGCCGGTTGGGCGCAGGAGTATTTGGAGGCGGACAATCCTGGCGCGGTGGCGCTCTTTATCACCGGCTGCGGGGCCGATCAAAATCCCTATCCGCGCGGCACCATCGAGTTAGCCAAAAAACACGGCCGCTCACTGGCCACCGCCGTGGAGGCCGGGCTCATTGCGAATCCCAAATCCCTCACCGGTTCACTGCGCGCGGCGCTGGCATATCAGGATATTGATTACTCCAAACACCCCACCCGCCCCGAGCTGGAGGCTCGAGCCAGGAGCTCCAATCGTTACGACAAACGCTACGCCGAGACGCTGCTGCAAATCCTCGACGCCGAAGGCGCGTTGCCAAAGCATTACCCCGTGCCCGTACAGGTCATTCGTTTCGGCGACCAACTTACGATGGTGACGATGGGGGGCGAAGTGGCGGTCGACTATTCACTGCGCCTCAAGCGCGAACTCGGCAAAGGCCGCGCAGTGTGGGTGGCCGGTTATTCCAATGACGTGATGACGTACATCCCCAGCTTGCGCGTGTTGACCGAAGGCGGCTATGAAGGGGGCGGTGCCATGCGCTACGTCCGCAGCAATCCGCACCCCAGTCACTGGGCCCAAAGCATTGAAAAACGGCTGGTGGACCGCATCCATTTGCTGGATCGAAAACTCACCGACGCGCGCGAGTAAAATCTTGCCGAAAAGATTGTCCGTGATAGGATGAGCGGGAGGAGTTGGGCGGCACTTCTTGCTTAGCCTCGCTTCCAAAACACATTTTGTAATGCCGCCTCCCCCACAACCTGGAGCCGCACCGCCTCAAAAAAAGGCAACCGTGCGCATTGGCCTCCCGCCCAAACCAGACGCCAAGCAAACCATTCGCATCAGCCTACCCGGCCGAGGGGGCGCAGCAGCAGCACCCGTTCCGGCCGCTGCACCTGCGCCCGTCCCTGCTGCAGCACCTGCGCCAATGCCGGGGGCTCCTGCGCCCGCGATGGATCAGGGGGTTCCCACTTCCGGCACCGCCCCGATGCCCGCTGCCGCTCCGATGCCCGCTGCCGCTCCGATGCCCGCTGCCGCTCCGATGCCCGCTGCCGCTCCGATGCCCGCTGCCGCTCCGATGCCCGCTGCCGCTCCGATGCCCGCTGCCGCTCCGATGCCCGCTGTAGGGCCCGGCGTGGATACAACCCCACCGGGTGCCCCGCCAGCCGGTGCGCCCGCACCTTCGCCAATGCCCGGCGCGGCACCTGATATGGGGGCAATGTATCCGGCGGTTAATCCGGCTATGGCTCCCAGTGCGGCACCTGTCTCGATGGGCGCTGCCGGCCCCGATAAGGTGGAAATCATTCTTGCCGTCGTTGCCTTTCTCGTTACCGTCGGCTGCGTCGTTGTGCTCGCGATGATGAAAGTGGAATAAAAATCCGCTTCCCCTTGCGACCTTGCCCGTTTAACCTCCGCGCCTATGGCTTCTGAAAACGTAATTGTTGTGAGCGCAGATAACTTCGAATCCGAAGTGCTGCAAAGTGATGTCCCCGTGTTCGTGGATTTCTGGGCACCGTGGTGCGGGCCGTGCAAAATGCTTGGGCCGGTGATTGATCAACTGGCCGACGAGTACGCCGGCAAGGCGAAGGTGGCGAAGATTGATATCGAGACGGACGACGCCACCAAACAGCTCGCCGTGACGCACGGCGTGAACGGCATCCCGGCGTTGATGATGTTTAAAGGCGGCGAAAAGGTCGGGGAACTGATCGGGGGCCAACCCAAACCCGCGCTGGTCGGCATGATCGACAACGCCCTCGCCTAACTTCAACGGCATCAAAGGGGTGAACCTCCCCGAGCTTCAAAACGACGAAGCGCTGCGACAGCGCGAATTTCCCGTATGCACGGACAAGGTTTACTTGGCCCACGCCGGGGTGTCGCCGGTGCCGGCGTGCGTGGAACGCGCGGTGGCGGCCGCCGTTAGCGCTGCTGCACGGGAAGATCAGGAAGAGGGTTTGGGCGCTTTGCTCCGTCAAACCCGCACGCGCGCCAGCGAATTGCTGGGAGCTGATCCCTCCGAAGTGGCGCTGTTAGGGCCCACCACCGCCGGTCTCAGTGCCGTGGCGGCGGGGCTGGATTGGCAGGCGGGCGATGAGGTGCTGATTTATCAGGACGACTTTCCGGTGAACGTCTACCCGTGGTTGGCGCTGGAAACGCGCGGCGTGACGGTGCGACGTTTGCAAACGCCCGCGCTGGGGCAGATCACGCCGGAGTTGGTGCTGGCACAACTCACGGACAAAACTCGCCTCGTCGCGCTGGCTTCGTGTCATTTCGTTTCCGGCTGGCGTATTGACCACGATGCCATTGGGCGCGAACTGCGCGCGCGCGATATTTTGTTTTGCCTCGACGCCATCCAGACGCTCGGCGCGTTTCCCACCACTGTGGAGCACGTGGACTTCCTTGCCGCCGATGCCCACAAGTGGCTGCTCGGCCCGTGCGCGGCCGGTGTGTTTTATGTGCGGCGTGATTTGCAGGATCGCCTCGCGCCGCAGGCCTTTGGCTGGAACAACGTGCGCTGCCCCGGTTACGTCGCGCAGGAGCAAATGACCCTCCGCACCGATGCCCGCCGTTACGAGGCTGGTAGCTTCAACATCCTCGGCATCACCGGCCTCAATGCCGCGCTCGGGCTGCTGCTCGAAGTGGGCATCGACACCATTGCCGCCGACCTCACCACCAAGCGCGCGTGGCTCGTTGACGCACTGCGCGCGAAGGATTTTGAAATACTTTTCCCCGAGGCCCAAGCCGGCATCACCTCCTGCTCGCGCGAAGGTACGGAAATGAAAGCGCTTGGCGAAACACTTGCTGCCGAAAACATCGTCGCCTCCGTCCGCACCGAACGCAGCGGCCGCGATTACCTTCGCTTCTCGCCGCATTTTTACAACACCCCCGCCGAGCTGGAACGCGCGGTGGCGTTGCTTTAAGAGTAATGAACAAGGGGTTTGCAAATGCCCAAGGTCCAATGAGCAGATCCCAAGGAAGCCCCAAATCATAAAAACCAAATTGGAGCATGGGTTTTGGGACTTCCCTCCACGGGCTTCTTGTCAAAAAGGCTGGATAAATGTAGATTCAACCCATGCGGCAAACCCTTCTTTTAATAGCAGCGGTGGCGATGGTGGGGTGTGGGAAGAAAACCACTCCGGCGGAACCTGAAACCAATGCCGAACCCGAGCCGGAAGCAAAGATTCCCACCAACGCTTTTGTCAACACGCTGGGGATGCCCTTCGTGCCGGTTCCGGGTACGGACGTTCAGTTTTGCATATGGGAAACGCGGGTGAAGGACTACGCGGCGTACGCCGCGGCGAATGCGGGGGTGGACGGGAGTTGGAAGCAACCTGAATTCAAGCAGACGGACACCCACCCAGTGGTGAATGTTAACTGGAATGATGCACAGGCATTTTGCGCATGGCTGACAAAAATGGAGTTGGCAGCGGAAAAAATCCAAGCTGGCCAGAAGTACCGTTTACCCACGGATGCGGAATGGAGCGTGGCAGTGGGTTTGACAGAGGAGCAAGGAAGCACCCCTGCTGAAAAGACCGAAAGAATACAGGGCGTGTATGTATGGGGTAATACGTGGCCACCGCCAAAGGGGGCGGGGAATTTCAACCTAGAGCAGAACTCGGACAAGTTTGAGAAAACCTCACCTGTTGGAAGTTTTGAGGTCAAATTGAATGGCCTTTATGATTTAAGTGGGAATGCATGGGAATTTTGTGAGGATTGGAGTGACCCAGAAGAGAAACAATTCCGAGTGATG
Source organism: Limisphaerales bacterium (assembly GCA_014382585.1). Lineage (NCBI taxonomy): Bacteria > Pseudomonadati > Verrucomicrobiota > Verrucomicrobiia > Limisphaerales > Limisphaerales bacterium. The sequence goes on from JACNJL010000026.1 coordinate 129,889, forward strand.
CGAGGTGCATCTTGGGACAATTTCAGTCCCGGTGGTTTGTTATTGTCCTATCGTTATTGGAACACTCCTGACTCTCGCTATATTACTTTCGGTTTTCGGTGTGTGTTGGCGGGTGGTTCCGGTAGGTGAGGTTGGCTTCGTTACCTTATGGCCTTGCCCCCTTGAACCTCAACCCTTCTAGGCGAGGGAAGCGAGCCTGCGAAAAATTTCCCCACGCCACGCCACAAAAAATCGTCTCATCAAGGACTCGCTTCCGCGCTTCTGTGGGCACTCGCAGCGTGTCCCTACTCAAATAGACCCTCCATCTGAGGGTTTTGGGCAATTAATGGACAACTCAATTCACGCAAGGCTTGCGTCGGTTCCTTGCCTTGCGTTTAACTGCCACGGCAATTTATGGATTTGGAACTATTAACGAAGGCGAAGGCTTACGGGTTTTCGGACCGGCAGATTGCGCATCTGACGGGGAGCACGGAGGATGCGGTGCGGGCGGAGCGCAAGGCGGCGGGGCTGGTACCGAGCTATCGGCTGGTGGATACGTGCGCGGCGGAGTTCGAGGCGTACACGCCTTACTATTACTCCACATACGACCGCGGGGATGACGAGATTGATGCGTCGGATCGCAAGAAGGTCATGATCCTCGGCGGCGGCCCGAACCGGATTGGGCAGGGGATCGAGTTTGATTATTGCTGCGTGCACGCGGCGTTCGCGCTGAAGGAGGATGGGTTCGAGACGTTGATGGTGAATTCGAATCCGGAAACAGTTTCCACCGATTACGACACGAGCGATAAACTGTTTTTCGAACCGCTCACGCTGGAGGATGTGCTGCACATTTATGAGCGCGAACAATGCTGGGGCGTCATCGCGCAATTCGGCGGACAAACGCCGCTCAATCTCGCGCTTGGTTTGCAGGCCAACGGCGTGAACATTCTGGGCACCAGCCCGCAGAGCATCGAGCGCGCGGAGGATCGCGAGATGTTTGCCGCCATGCTGCGTAAGCTGGATATCCCGCAACCGCCCAACGGCTTGGCCACCAATGAGGAGGAAGCGGTGGCCGCCGCGCACAAGCTGGATTATCCGGTGCTGGTGCGGCCGTCCTTCGTGCTCGGCGGGCGCGCGATGCAGATTGTCTATTCGGACAGCGAGCTGCGCCATTATATGCAGCACGCGGTGGAGGCCTCGCCGGAACGGCCGGTGTTGGTGGATAAATTTTTGGAAGACGCCACGGAGGTGGATGTGGACTGCATCGCGGATGCCAAGGACGGCACGATCGTCATCGGCGGGATGCTTGAGCACGTGGAGTTTGCCGGCGTGCACTCGGGCGATGCGGCGATGGTGCTGCCGCCGCACGAGCTGTCGCAATCGGCCATCGACACGATGCGCGAGTACACGCACGCGATGGCGCGCGAGCTGGAGGTCACCGGTCTGATGAACGTGCAGTACGCGGTGAAGGACGAGATTGTTTATGTGCTGGAGGTTAACCCGCGCGCGTCGCGGACGATTCCGTTTGTCAGCAAAGCCATCGGTAAACCACTGGCCAAGCTCGCCGCGCAGGTGATGGCCGGCGCAAAGCTCAGTGAGCTTGGGTTCACAGAGGAAATTTGGCCGAGCTATTGGGCCGTGAAAGAGTCGGTATTTCCGTTTAATAAGTTCGTCGGGCAGGACATTATTCTCAGCCCCGAGATGCGCTCCACCGGCGAGGTGATGGGGCTCGATGCCGACCTCGGCGTGGCCTATGCCAAAAGCCAAATGGCCGCCAGCTCGCCGTTGCCGCTGGAAGGCAAGGTGTTTATCAGCGTGAGCGACGCGCACAAGGCCACCGTGCCCGCGTTGGCGAAGGACTTTGTGGATCTCGGCTTCGAGCTGGTCGCCACCGGCGGCACGGCAAATGTTATTGAGGAGTCGGGCCTGCAAGTGGAGCGCGTGAACAAGCTCGCCGAAGGCCGGCCGAACTCGCTCGATTTGCTAAAGAACAACGAGCTGCAACTCGTCATCAATACTCCCACGGGCGAAGTGCCGCGCAGTGACGAAGTGCAAATCCGCACCACCGCCGTCTACACCGGCACGCCCATCATGACGACCATCAGCAGCGCCAAGGCTGCGGTGAACGGAATCCGCGCCCTCAAAAAAGCCGGCTACGGCGTGCGGACGGTGCAGGAGTTTCATTGAGGAATGACCAAGGCCCAACGCCCAAGTTCCAATAATATACTTGGAGTTTGGGCATTCGTTGGGTTTTTGGTCATTGGGAATTGGTCATTTCTTTCCGTGCCTCTGAGGTAAAAGAAAGCGCTTCAACAAACCCGTCCGCCTTCGCCAACGTTTCCTCGTATTCCATTTCCGGATCGGAATCCGCCACGATGCCGGCGCCTACTTGGAAGTGCACTTGACCGTCACGCACGATGGCGGTGCGGATGGCGATGTTGAACTGGCTCTCGCGGTTGAAGCCTAGGTAGCCAAGGCTGCCGGTGTAGGGGCCGCGGGTGACGGGCTCGAGTTCATCAATGATCTCCATCGCGCGAAACTTCGGCGCGCCGGTGATGCTGCCGCCGGGGAAACACTCGCGCAACGCCGCAAGATGCGAAAGCTCCGGACGTAATCGGCCTTCGACCGTGGAGACGAGGTGCTGCACTTGAGCGAATTTTTCCAGCCGCATCAGCTCCGGCACGGCGATGCTGCCAAACTCGCACACACGCCCGAGGTCGTTGCGCAACAGGTCGGTGATCATTACCAGCTCCGCGCGCTCCTTCTCGCTGGATTGGAGTTCGTACGCAAGCTGCGCGTCGCGTTGCGGATCGGCATCCCGCGGACGGGTGCCTTTGATGGGGCGCGTCTGGATGTGTTGACCGCTGAGACGTAGAAAACGCTCTGGACTGGACGAGGTAATCTGAAAATCACCCGCATCGAGGAACGCCCCAAACGGCGCCGGACTGGCGGCATGCAACGCCCGATAAAACTCCCAACCTCCTCCGGGCCAAGGCGCCGTGAGGCGTTGGGAGAGGTTGACTTGGTAAATGTCGCCGGCGCGAATGTAATCAAGGGCGCGGCGGGTGGCGTTGATGAATTGGTCGCGGGTGAAGTTGGAGGAGGGAACGGGAGGGGCGAGTTCCACCTCGTCCGTGTTTTTTTCGAATCGATTTGGGGCGCGGTGGCAGGCGTCCTTCCCAAGCTGTTCGTGCCACCAATCGGCCTGTTGGCGGGCGCGGGTTTCGTTGCGCGACCCATCAGCGGCGAGGCCGGTGGCAACCAGCCAGGTTTTGCCGAGGTGATGATCGAAGATGGCGAGGCTATCGTAAAAGCCCACCGCACAATCGGGCAGCTCGAGGTCATTCACCGCGCGCGCGCGCAGGCGGGGTTCGACAAAATTTTTCAGGTCGTAGCCCCAGTAGCCAAAGCAGCCACCCAGCGGAAAGGGCAAATCGATCTCGTCAATCAACTCATACCGCTCGAGCAATTGCTCCAGTGCGTTCCACGGGTTGCCAAATTGAATCGCGCGATGGTGGTCCGTGCGTAACTCGCAGCGGCTTCCCCACGCGCGGAACGTCAAAAACGGCCGCGCCACGACAAACGAATAGCGCGCCTGATCGGTCGCCTCGCCGTCACTGCGCAGCAGCATCAGGCCGGGCAGGCCGCGCAGTTGCTCCGCCAGAGTCTCTGGCGTATGGCGCGTGCGGGCATGCTCGATCAGCGGACGCATCAGGCGAAGGCGGAAGGCGGCGTGGTTTGGTGGCCGGCGCGGTTGTGATAGTCATTGATGATCTTCACGGCTTTGGCGGGGCTGTCGGTGATGGTCACGAGATCGGTATCATTCGGGCTGATGTATTTGCCGCGCTTGAGCGTGCTGTTGGCCCATTTGAACAGGCCGCTCCAATAGCTGCGGCCGAAACAAATGATTGGGAAACGCGGGACCTTTCCGGTTTGCACGAGAGTGAGCACTTCGAATAATTCATCCATCGTGCCAAAGCCGCCGGGCATATAAACAAACGCGGTGCTGTATTTTGCGAGGCACACTTTGCGTGCGAAAAAATAATGGAAGTCCACGGAGACATTGGCGTACTTGTTGCCGCATTGCTCGAAGGGCAGTTTGATATTGAGCCCCACCGAACGCCCGCCGCCATCGGCCGCGCCTTTGTTGGCGGCCTCCATGATGCCGGGGCCGCCGCCGGTGATGACGGCGTAGTTGTTTTCGGCCAAGCGTTTGGAAAGATCCACGGTGGATTTATAAAATCGATCGCGCGGTTTGGTGCGGGCGGAGCCGAAAATGGTGACGGCGGGGCCGATGTGCGACATCTCGTCAAAGCCCTCGACGAATTCGGACATAATGCGGAACACGCGCCACGGGTCTTCGTGCACGAAACGGTTGGCGGATTTCTTGGGCTTTTTGGTTCTGGCCATACGCGGAGGGTAAAGCGCGGGGCGCGGGGGTCAACGAGACTTTGCTGACAGTGCACGGTGAACCGTTTGGTTCAGCTTACAGTTCATTGTTCGCTTTTTTCGCCTCAATACTCAGGGCACCCTTTTTCCCGCGTCGCACGGACTCGATAGATTTGGGGCGGGCTTTGACGAGTATTCGCAGGGGACAACCTTCGTAACCAAAGGCGTTGCGCATATGGCGGGTCAGATATTTGTCGTAGTTATCCGTGTACACTTCGGGGGCATTCACAAACATTGTGAACGTGGGCGGCGCTTGATTGGTTTGTGTGGCGTAATAAAGTTTGAAGCGTTTGCCGGCTTTGTTGGGTGGTGGGCGGCGATCGAGGGCGTCTTGCAGCGTGCGGTTGAGCAGCGGCGTGGGGACTTTTTGCTTCCATTGATCGGCCACGTAACGGATGGCTTCCAGCAATCGGTCGAGATGAAAACCGGACTTGGCACTGGTAAAAATCACGGGGGCGTAATCGAGGAAGAACAATTGTTCCTGAACCCAACTGCCGAACTCCGAAAGCATCGTCAACCGTTTCGTGCGGTCATCGCGGTGGCGGTCTTTTTTGCGGCGGCTGACGATTTCCTTTTTGCGCGCCTCCTTCACGGCGTCGGTGGTGAGATCCCATTTGTTGATAACCACAATGCACGCGCGGTGGCTGCGGGTGATGAGGTCGGCAATTTTTTTGTCCTGCTCCACAATGCCCGTTTCGGCATCCACGACAAGCACCGCGATGTCGCAGCGTTTGATGGCTTCGGCAGTGCGGGTGACGCTGAAGTATTCGAGGCTGTCCTTCACGCGGCGTTTTTTACGTAGGCCGGCGGTGTCGATGAGCTGGCAATGTTGCACGCGACCTTCAGTTTCGATGGTAAAGGGGACATCCACCGCATCGCGCGTGGTGCCGGGAATTTCGCTGACGATCACGCGGTCACTTTCGGTGAGGGCGTTGATGATGGAGGATTTGCCGACATTTGGGCGGCCAACGACCGCGAGGTTGAGAGTTGAGGGTTGAGGATTGAGAGAGGGCTCGTCAGCCTCCGGCAAGTGCTTGAGGAGAGGGTCCATTAGGACGGAGGTGCCGCGATCGTGCAGGGCGCTGACGGGAAAAATATGCTCGAAGCCCAGTGCGGCAAATTCCACGGCGTTGTCGGCGGCGGTTTGGTGGTCGGCTTTGTTGACTGCGAGGAATGTCGGCTTGCCGCTCTGGCGGAGATGTTGGGCCACTTCTTCGTCGAGCGGCACAATGCCTTCCTGCACATTCACCACAAAAATAATGGCATCCGCCGCCTCGATGGCCAAATCCACCTGTTCCACCGTGGCGCTGGCGATGATGTCCTGAGATTTTTCGCCCGGAATGAGGCCGATACCGCCGGTATCCACGAGCGTAAACGCCCGTCCGGCCCATTCGGCCTCGGCGGTGATTCGGTCGCGCGTCACCCCCGCTTGATCGTGCACAATCGCAATGCGGCGGCCGGCAATCCGGTTAAACAACGCGGATTTGCCGACATTCGGGCGACCCACAATGGCAATAGTTCCAGGCATTAAATTTTCTCAAACGGGGCGTAGAAAGTGAAAACACGTCCAAAACAGGTGGTTTTTTGCAAAGATTGCCACAAAAAGTGGCGACCCCTACGGGACTCGAACCCGTGTCGCCGCCGTGAAAGGGCGGTGTCCTAACCGCTAGACGAAGGGGTCCACCTGTCAGAGCGGGGAAATATAGGGATGCGGGCGCGAATGTCACGGGAAATCTGTCGGTGAACAGATTGTGGAAGATTCGTCGGTTGACAAAACGGCCAATCTCGGGCAGATTGTCGGGACACCAATTTCTTTGATCCGGGCGACAGAACGTTTCTTCAGAGGGGTTCTCCACCCCCACCTCCTTGGCGTCTGTTGCCCGGATCACTTTTTTCGCCCCGACGCATTTCGAAGGTAAGTCAAAAAAATCCCAAAATTTTTTACTGAAACGATTGACGGCGTGCGTCGCTTGCATTAGCTTGCCGCCCGCAGAAATTTGCGGGGGTGTAGCTCAATTGGTTAGAGCGCTGGCCTGTCACGCCAGAGGTCGCGAGTTCGAGTCTCGTCACTCCCGCCATTTTTTTCTTTCAAGTTCGAATCCATCCCGTTTCGCAATCTGCGACCACTTCATCAAAAGTCCACGATGATTCCCGAAGGGAATCAATAACAATAGCCCCGGGTGAAACCCGGGGAAAAAGCATCGAAGGAAAACAACCCCGAAGGGGTTGAACTTTGGAGGCCCCGATAAATTTGGAAGTTCAACCCCTCCGGGGTTGGCTCAGTTTTTCATCCTCTAACCTCGGGTTTCATCCGGGGCTATTATTGTTCATCCCTTTGGGATGTGTAGTTAGTTCGTCGCAACCGATGTCGGCACAAAGCCGATTACGCGAGCGTAATTATTGTGTGGGCACCACCGAAGCTACTCCAGTTTCCGGGTTGTAATTCCATTTCATTCCGTTGGGTACGACGGGTAATTCGGCGAGGAGGCCTTCGGATATTAATTCCTGCAAACTGGCCGGCGGTTGGCTACTCGTGGCTTGGTATTGGTTGAGGGCGCTATTCACCTGCAATAGGCCGGCGTCAATGATGGCTTTGTTGCGGCCTTTGTTTACCGCGCCCAAATAATCCACCGGCGCGGTCGCGGGATTGCCTGAAGAATTATCATTGATGTCCGGCTCCGGCTGATCGCCGCAAGCACTGGCCAGCAAACCGAGAACGAGAAAATACAGTGTGGGTTTCATCTGCCCCAACCCTACGCACAATGAAGTTCGGGTAAAGGCTGATCTGGTGATTAATCTTCCCGCGGCCGGCGAGGACGCTTTTGTGAGGTGTGGCGGCGCGGAGTTGTTCGGCGCTTGAGCGGCGCTTTGATTCGCGCCGCCAAGCTGCGGCCAGCAAAATTACCAGCGATCCCAATGCATACACCCACTAATGCGGCGACAACTTTGCCGTGAGTCTACCACTAACGCGAGCACACCCACACCATCAGCCTCACCCGATCAAACGCAGAGCAGTGTGCCCAAACATCGTGGCGCGGTTCATCAGGAAAATGATTGGAAACTGAGGTCGGATTGTTTCATCGCAACCGGTTTGAAGGCTACCCCGATTCAGATTCTGGCAAGGGATTGAATAGGAAATAACCTTTGGATTGCTCAAATTGGAATCGCACCTTTTGCCAAAACATGTAAAAAACGGTGAATAAAAACATGCTGTTGTTACCGAAAAATAATTTGCGTTTTTCAGTTTTCCGTGGTAATCAATTGTGAACGGTTCGTTGTTACCGTGTTTTTTTGATTGAAAACAGAGTTGTTACCACATCATGGCTAGTTTAAGAAAACGACTGAAAAGTGATAATTGGGTGTGTTGCTATGCTACTGCAGACGGGCGGCGAACACAACGAAGCACTGGCACCACGGACAAGGATGAGGCGATGGCAATTTGTCGTCGTTGGGAAAATGAGGAGTATGCCATGCGTGATGAAGGCGAGCCGGTTGAAGGGTTGGCGGTGGCCAACAAGCGTGCCTTGGTGGCAGGCATGGTGTCGATGGTGGTGGTGGTTTTGAGTTTAATTGGTTACTGGCAATATGATCTTTATAAAAACGGGCCCGAATTGTTTGTGGATGTGCCGGCGAGTGAACGGCCAGCGACGTTTTTTGAATCCAATTTGGCTAAGCGTCATCGTTGGGTGAATCTTTCGCCTGATGCGTTGGAGCGGTTGAATACGCTCGGCGGCAAGATTCGATTGAATCTGTTTGATGACCTGCAAGTGACCACTGAGGTGGTGGTGCATCGTTTCATTCATGGCGGCAGCGAGACCTCGGTGGGGCGGCTGGATAATGATCCGGATACGCTAATGATGATGTGCCGGCAAACCACTCAGCCGGGGAAATTGATGGGCGTGGTGGTGGACACCTTCGGCACGCAATATTTAATTTCGCATGAGATGGATGGCAAACATGTCATTGTGGAGGTGGATCAGTCCAAGATCCCCGGCTGCGGAGGGGTGATTGAACTGGAGCAGGCAAAGCAACCCGTCAAAACAGCTGCAACGAAATCACAGAAATCCGCTTCGCCGATGGCTGCTCAAAGCTCGGCCGAGGCGAAGGCGTTGCAGCGGATGGTGCGCGGCTCGGAAGCGGCGGCATTGCTCGATCCCAACGGCCATACACATCGCGCGGGTACGGTCTGTACGGATTGCCGGTCGTTCACCGAGTTGAAAAAACGCTTTAAGCAGGCCGAGCTCAATCAAATTCCAAAAACCGGTGCGTTGGCGCCTATCCCGCCCCGGGAAAGCCCGGCGACTGAGCCGGTGAAAACCAGCTCTCATAATTTGCTTAACTCGATGGGGTTCAACAAGCCGTTGTTGGCGGCCATCAATCCCTCTAATCGGAGCTTTGGTCTTTGGGGGCGGGGCGGTTCAGCGGTGCAATCGGTTGGCCCTGCGTCGCCTGGAGTTTTAGAACATCTGCGCGGTGGCGATACGGAGTACATCGATATTCTGTTTATTTACACCGATGATTTGCTGCAGGAACAAACGCCACCGAATGCATCTGAAAAATTGAATAACCTGAATCTTTCCACCATCCGCACGGTGGAGCTGACCAATACAATTTTTTCCCAATGCCATATCCCGTTGGAAATCCGTATGGCGGATCTCACATTAGCGCGGTCTCGGGCAATGTCCGGTGGCGATGCCACCTTGGCGCAAAACGGCGGCCCCGGCGGGCCGGCCTGGGAAGAGGTGCAGGCTCCGGTTCGACCGGTGTGGGATCCGGCAGCAACCCCCCCCGCATGGAGCAAGCATTGGAACAACGGCGCGAAAGTAGGCATCTACAGGCCCAAGTATGAAAATTATAACCCCGGTGATTTGGGCGCGGCGTTGTCATGGATTGGTGACACCAGCAATAGCCTGATTTATGGTGACCAATATTGGGGCAGCGGCACCTTTGCCAGCACCCCGCCCGCGCAGCGGCCCTACATCAATTTGCCGAGTACGTTGACTTGGACGATCGTTCCCGAGTACGACAATTCCGGTACGCCCGCAGATGATGCGGTGACTTTTACGTTTAACTCCACGCGCACTCCGGAGCTGAACACCGGACCGGTTGAGGATGCTGGTTCCAGCCATGCGCTGGACGACAGCTATGCGGTGGGTAGCCCAACGGGAAATATGGGCGCAGCAACCTCGCATGCCCCAGTTCAGCAATACAACGATATAACCGGGCCAACTCCCGGGCCGGTGTTGGTCGATATTGGAACGGATCAGCTCGAATGGATTGGCGGGGCGGAACATGGATTGGCCACGGGGTCGGTGGTTCATTTTTCATCCTGGACGACTCCACCCGATGCCAATGGCAGCAAACGGCCCAAGTGGAAGGCTTACCAGCAACCGGTAAAAAACACCAAGGTGAAAGTGGAAGCCGCCGAAGGCGGTTCTAATGACAGCGGTGACGACCCTGTTCGCCCCGGAAATCCTGGAACGGCCCAAGCACCAGGAAGCCCCGTGGCAATGCAACGCGCCGATGTGATTAAGGGCGTGGTAGAATACCCAATCGTGGCCGGATTATTCGGCGTGGTCACCGAAGCACAGCATTACCCCGGGATCGATCTGGGCAAAGGCAAGGTGCACCCGATGATTGAATCGGGCCGGGCCAGTTACTGGCGTCTGAATTTTCTGGGCAAAACTGCGGAGCCAGAAAAAAGCGCGCGCGCGTTTCTCAGCGCAATGGCCGGGCAACTCAAAATGAAGCAGGACACCTCCGACCTGCAAACCCTCCAGGTGAAGCACGGCTTTGGCACGGCCCACACCCGTTTCCAGCAAACCGTTCGCGGCATTCCCGTGTACGGCGCGTTTCTGACGGTGAATCAGGGAACCGATGGCGCCATAAACACGTTACACACCAAATATCATGCCAGCTTAAATGTCCCCGCTGAAGCGCGTCCGCGACTTAGCCTGACCGCAGCCAAGGGGGCAGCCTATCGCAAAGGCGGCGTTAAGCGCCCGCGGATGCCCGGATCCGGCAAGCTGGTTTGGTGGCCCGACGAGCACGGCAACGCCAAGCTCGCCTGGGAAGTCACCGTTTGCGCTATGAAACCACTGGGCGATTTTCACACGGTGGTGGATGCGGAAACTGGTGAAGTTATGCTGCAGGAAAACCGCATCTGTTTCGCGACGGTCAGCGGTTCCGGTTTTGTGTTTAAGCCAAACCCATATCAGGTGAACGGTGGCGATGTGAACGGCACGTTGGTGGATAATGCCGACAACAACAGCACCCAGCTCGACAGCCTGATGAACAACGTAACCCTGCCCCGACTCACAGCGGGATTGGGCTATCTCACAGGGACCTACGCGGATCTGGTGCGCCTCAACAGCGGCAGCCTGCCAGACAACGATGCGTTTGAAGTTTCACGTGCCTATAATTACAGCCGGAATGATTTGCGTTTTGAGCAGCCTACGATTTATTACACGATTGATCGCATTGCTAATTATTTTGTATCACTTGGGTTTTCCGCGAGCAATACCCCCCCCAATGGCATTCGCGATGCCAACGCTACTTGGGCCTGTTCACAATGGAATACAGTAGACCAGTCATTCTTCTCCCCGGCCAACAATACCTTGCATTTTGGCACCGGCGGGGTGGATGATGGCGAGGATGGCGATATCGTCGCGCATGAATACGGCCACGCGGTTCAGGGCGATCAGAATATAAACTGGGCCGGCGGTGAAATGGGCGCTATGGGCGAAGGGTTCGGAGACTATTTGGCAGCCTCCATTTTCGCTAACGACGGCGATTCGTTATATCAAACATATCATGCGCCGGCCGTGGGTGAGTGGGATGCGGTTGTGTATGATCCTTCGTTTGATAACAGCCTTGATGTTTCCCGTGGCAAAATCAAAACCATCATGGGCGATGGCACACAGTTTATTGATAATAATGCTTCGGCGCTGTCTAACGATGTGCAACTGGTGAACATCGGGGATTTTGTCATCGAACCCACCGCTTCGCAGAAAATTTATTTCACCGACAACAACGGCAGCAGTGTTCGGCGGATGGATCACAATGCGACCTTTGACACCACCGTAGATGTGAATTCCTCCTTCACCCGTTTGGCTGGCGGCGGCGCGCAAAATCCCGACGCCAATGCCTCGGCAGCTAATGTTGCCTTGCAACAAAGCCTTGGAACGCTCGGGGCCATCGACCTTAACTCCACCGAAGGCGTGTTCTTTGTAGACAAAAACTCAACCGGCTCGTGCCGCATTCGGCGAATTGACACCAACGGCTCGCTCACCACTGTAATTGGTGGCGGGGCAGGGGATCCCACCTCAATTACCACCAACCCGGTGAATGCGCCTTTGGCGACGTCTTTGAGCTTCTCCGCAATCGACGATATTGCGTTTGATGACTTGAACCGGCTTTATATTTGCCAGCGCACCAGTCAGCGCGTTTGGCGGCTGGAATCAAACGGAACCATGATTCTCTTCGGTGGCGGCGGTTTGTTACAGTGGGACGGGCCGCCGGCTTCGAACAGCAATTTCGGGGGGGTGCAAAATCTGGCTACGCGCACGGTTGGTTTAAACCGGTTTGTGTATCTGGACACCAATACCACCCTGAACGGCGTTCGGATTCGACGCATTGCCGTGGATGATAATCCCACCTTGCGGTTGGTCACCACGGTGGCCGGTTCGGGCTTAATCGGGAATGATCCGGACGCCAACTCGTCCAACCCGGTCACGGCAATTTCCTGCCGGCTCACAGACGTGGATGGCATGAGGTTTGATAGTTCTGGGCGACTGTATTTTGGCGATGGCAGCGCGCAACGCGTGCGGCGGGTGGATGTCGCGGGCATTATCACCACGGTTTCCGGCGGTGGCTCCAACGATACCGGCGATGGAAATTCCACGAGCGCGGCGATGATCGGACCGGTGAAAACGATTGGGGTGGATGGTAACCTACAGGTTTATTCGCTGGGGAGCACCCCGCTCGGTGGGCTTCGCCTTCGCAAAAGCTACGGAGGGCCTCCGATTGATCCGCCCAATTTGCGCCGCGTGGATGGCAACAAGATGTACCCGGCAGATTTGGTGGGGGAGGTTCATGCGGATGGCGAAATTTGGTCTCGCGCTCTGTGGGATATTCGCAAGGCGATTCTGGCTTCGGATGGGAATGCTTCGATCGCCGATCGGCTGATTCTGCAACACCACTTTGGCCTGCCCGGTGGCAGCACTATGAGAACTGCCGCCGTCGCAATAAATAATGCGGATCTCTCCCTTTATGCGGGCGCGCATACCGCGTCGATTCAAAAAGCCTTCAACGATCGTGGAATCACAGTTTCAGGCGATTACTCAACTGGCCTCGGCATCAACATCGTTCTCAATACAGATTATTATGTGCGGCGTGAAAGCGCCACGCAATTCAGCCTGTATCTCAGCTGGAATGAAGCCTTAAAAAATAAAAATAAGATTGATTTCAATGGCACCGGATTCGGTATCCATATGACCCGCGGCAGTGTGGCGGACCTCGCCTATGGTCAGGCATTCGATCCCACTTACGGGGGGGTGTTGGGAACCAACGGTGTGGACGTGGGAGCGTTGCGTATGGATCTTAACGGCGCGGGAGGTCAGCGTTACCCGAACCTCCACGGCGCCTACGGCGATTTTGAAATGGGATACATTTCTACTCGCGCGGATTTGGTCTGTATCCTTACTGAGAATCTCACCGGACCAGCGGCGGGTTTGGCACTGAAACTCACCGATCGAGGCACCAATCCGCCCCGCGATCTCTTCACCAACACCACAAGGCCGGATGATGTGGATTTCAACTCATCCGAGGTAATTCGTCACCGCGACAGTATTCGCAATCTCTCTTTACAGGGCCAATATATGACCGGCGGGTATACCTTCCAACACGAACTGGGTCACGTGCTCGGTGCCGCGCATGGTTTGGGGGATGTGGGTGCCGGCTCACTTCCCGGCACGCCGGGGCTCCATCCGCATGATGGGGGCATCACGTTTAGCCCATACGCTTATACAAATTCCAATGGAGTGGCGGATACGTTCCTTGCCGTGGGAAACCACTTTATGAGCTGGGGCTCTCAGGGGTTTGGCACCAAGTACTGCACGATCATGGCTTACCCCAGCACTCGCGGCAGTACCCAAATTCCTTTATACAGTAGCCCGATTGCGTTCTGGCGAGGAGAACCCACGGGTCGCCTCCGGGGGATGTATCTCCCACCCCCTTTGTCATCCTACAGCCAGCCGTTGTATATGGATAATGCCCAGTGCATAAGTGCCACTGGGCATTTGTCGGCGTTCTATCGGGACTCCAACGGATCCGGGCGAGCCCCCTCGCGCACCTCTGTCCGGCCCGAGCCACCCAAGGGTTTGCCTGGGGAACGGCCCGTGAATTACAGTCGCAATCCGAGCCAAGCAAACGCTAAAGGTGGCAACAGTGGAACGGCAGCCGCAGGCGCCCCCACTCAAGTGGGTCCCGGCGGTGCTGCTAATCCCGGCGGAGGGCTCGGCGGGGCGACCAATCCTACCACTACCACCAACCGGCCGGGCATTCCTCTTGGTGGAGGCAGCAATCCCACCCTGCCCGTCATCCCGCCTGGCGGCGGGTTGGGCGGCACCAATAATCCCGGCGGCGGGCTCGGGGGCACCACTAATAATCCCACCGTATTACCCATCAATCCCGCAGTGCCTAATGACCACCGATATTCCGCCACTAAATGGAATGGCGGGCGCTGGGCAAACAATAATACCACCTTTGCCACCGTCATCAACGGCCACAACAACGGCGCCACCCATGAAAACGCCGAACGCGGGCATCCGGCCTTCCACGGCAAATCCGTGTGGTGGTACATCGAATGGCCCGCCACCGCTGCTGCCATTACCCTTAAGCAACTAACGGCGAGCACCAAGGGAAGTACATTTGACACCACCCTCGGGGTGATGTACGTGGCCAAAGGCCAGGCGGCCACCCAAGTGCCGCTCAACAACCAGTATTTCAAGTGGAACAATAATGCCCCCGGCGGCGGCGGCCCCTTCAGCACCGTGATATTACCGCAAGTGAGGCTCAACCCCGGCGACCGCATCTACTTCATGGTCGACGGTGTGGGCGGGACCAGCGGAAAAGTCCGCCTCGGCGTGAAGATGACGAAATAGATTTCAGTTCAGAATTCTACAAATCCATCCAAACTCCGCACATCATTGTGTGGGGTTTTTTTGTGATGAATCGGCTTACTCACCCACGCAATAGAGGTGCGAATCGGAGCGCAGATAAAGGCGGCCATCACTGATGGCTGGGCTGGCGTTGAAGACGGTGCGGTCGCTGGTGAAACTGTTTTGGGCGAGTTGGTTGAATTTGGGTTTGGCTTCCACCACAAACGCACCGGCATTGCGGCTGACGGAAATGAGTTTGCCGTCCACCAAAATCGGGGAAGCATAAAATTTTGGGACACCGCGCGTGCTTTGGAGGCGCTCGCGGTAAACTTCTTTGCCGGTCTTGGCGTTAAGGCAAACGGCGTAACCGCTGCGGTCCATCCAGTAAATGTGGTCGGCGTGATGGACGGGCGAAGCGACGTAGGGGGCGCGGGTGGAGGTCCAGAGTGTTTTAGAATTGCTGACATCATCCTGGCCGCCGAGCTGAAGGGCGACGCCGCTTTGGCGAGGGTAACCGCCGAAGGCAAATACCGCGCCGCCCGCGGCTATCACGCTGGGGGAAACATTGCTGCCGCCCACGTTGGTAAAGGCGTACCAATTGAAGGTGCCTTTGGCGGGGTTGAGCGACCACACTTCGCTGTCCACCGCGAGGATCATTTGGGTTCCTGATTTTGTTTTGATGAGCGCGGGTGTACCGTAGGAATCCTGATAACCGGCGATGATTTTCGGGCCCCAACGCCACGCTTGTTTGCCGGTGGCGGTGTGGAGTGCCACGAGGGCACCGCCTTCCTGCAGGGTGTTGAGCAAAAGTAAATTGCCGTGCAACACCGGACTGGAAGCCGAGCCCCAGCGTTTGCGGCTGGATTGCGTGCCGGTTTTCACACGCCATAATTCATTGCCTTTCATATCGAAGGCGAGCACGCCGGTTTTGCCGAGGAACACGAAAATGGATTTGCCATCGGTGGCCGGCGTGCTGGTGGCGTAGCCGTGTTCGGGCACGCCCATCCCGCCGTAGCGATCTTCCTCGGCAGTGGGCTTGATTTTTTTGTGCCACAAAATGTCGCCGGTCTTGGCGCTAATGCAAAGGACGTGGCGTAGCAGTTCGCGCGGGTCATTGCCGGAATTATCGCCACCACCCACGCCGTAGCCGGAATAGCACGTGAGGAAAAGGTGGTCCCCCCAAACCACCGGGCTGGATGCGCCAGCACCGGGGAGTGGGAGTTTCCACTTAAGGTTTTTAGAGTCGCTCCAAGTGAGCGGCGCAGACTCGCCGGGAGCCGTGCCATCGCCGTTGGGTCCGCGCCATTGGGGCCAGTTTTTATCAGCCGCAGGAGCCGCTAAAGCGGTTGAGGCCAGAGCAAGGCCAAGCAGGGCAGGGCGCAGCGATTTCATTTGTGGGGCGAGCCAAAGGTTAAGCGTCCGAGCGTCGATCGGTGGGGCGTCCTGGCCGGGTGGGCCGGTCGCCGCCGGGGCGTTGATCCGGGCGGCCGGGGCGATTGAAGCCTCCTCCAGGACGATCGCCACCGGGGCGTTGGCCAGGATTGAAGCCTCCTCCGGGACGATCGCCACCGGGGCGTTGGCCGGGATTGAAGCCTCCTCCGGGACGATCACCACCGGGGCGTTGGCCGGGATTGAATCCGCCTTCACGGCCGCCGCGGTCGAATGACGGGAGCATTTCTTCGCGGGTGAGTTTGCCGTCTTTATTTTTGTCCAGCTTGGACAATGCGGCGGTGGCGTTCTTGAGTTCCGCAGCGGAAATCTCACCGTCTTTATTGGCGTCCAACGCGATCATCACAGGATTCATCGGGCGTCCGCCACCGAAATTGGGCCGGTCACCGCCTTGTCCGGGCCGTCCTCCTTCACCGGGGCGACCTCCTTCACCGGGGCGACCTCCTTCACCGGGGCGACCTCCTTCACCGGGCCGTCCCCCTTCACCGGGGCGCCCCCCCGCGCCGGGCCTTCCGCCGCCGGGAGCACGGTCTCCGCCGCCCGCACCGCCTATTTGGGCACGGAAAAATTCCTGCATTTGTTCGCGAGAGGGGCGCTCTTTTTCGTCGAGTTTGCCGTCTTTGTTTTTGTCAAAATGTTTGAGCATTTGTTCGCGAATGGTGCCACGGTCGCCGCCGCTGGGACGTCGGTCGCCGCCTTCGCCCGGGCCGCGTTGTTGTGCCTGTGCGGCGGTGGGAATGAGGATGAGGCCGCCAAGGATGGCGGGAATTAGGGTTTTCGTTTTCATTATGATTATGGTTTTTTGTGAATCTTCAGACTT